>JBDHYK010000299.1:0-3878 GCA_039811305.1 Niabella sp. | reverse complement strand
ATGTTCAGCAAAAGTTTGCCCTTTAGGTGTGCATCATCACCTGCATGGTGTAGCCCTGTATTATAATAGACTTGTGCAAGCGAATCATTGCCGATGGAATATTCAATTAATCCTTTGTGCAACAAGGCCTCGGCTATACCTTTTTCGTAATGCAACTCTGTGGCTAAGCGATACGCTTCATCCAGCAGGGCTTTGGCCTCAACATAATCATAAGAAAACCTGATGTAGCCGTACGTGTTTAGCAAATCTACACGCGGTTTTCCGCTGCTGCCTGCCAACTGTTGGCGGATGTTGTCAATAACCGGTGACTGAGCGCTTGCTGCCAACCCCACACAAAAAATACAAATGATAAGCCCTGCTGTACGCAAAATAAAAAAGTTGTTCTCGGCAATGTATTAAAAATAACTATTGCTAAGAAACTGAAACTATTCTTACGGTAAGGTCTTTTTTATGATGGAAACGTGAAATTTTTTGCCGGGATATAATTATTTCTCTGGCTTTGGCGGCACTCCGGCAATCGTATGATTGCCAAGGTTATTGTGGCTGGCATTATCCGATAACTCCATCCGGCAAAAATACTTTCACCAAGGTGCCCTGGCCCAAGTCGCTCTTTAGCTCTACCCGGCCTCCTAGTTTATCAGCCATTTTTTTTACAATGTAAAGCCCTAACCCATTGCCCTTGCTTTTTTCATTGGCTCTAAAATACATATCAAATACCCGGTTTAGGTAAGTCCGCTCAATGCCCTGCCCGTTGTCTTGCACTTCAAGTACAGTTTCATCGAGGGTTTGATAGGCGCAAAACTTAACATACGGCTCATGCGTTCCGCAAAACAAAACAGAATTTTCAGTCAGGTTTTGGATAATGTATTTGATCAGTACCGGATAAGAAACCAACGGGCGGTTAATCTTTATGTCAGTCATAACCTGAATGTGGTTTTCTAATATTTCATCTCGAAAATTGTCGAGTTCACGCTGAAAAATTTGCTCTACGTTTACTTCCATAAACACCTGTTCCTGCAGGCCGGCAACACTCACCGACTGAAGCTTCAATAACATCTTGTCGAGGTTTCGGGCTGTCTCGTTTACTTTATCAAACAATTCAAGCGCCTGGGGCTGATCTTTTAGTGTAACATTGGCTACCTCAGCCAGCCCCATAAAGGTGGTGAGTGGCCTGCGGAAATCGTGCGATGAGCGGTAAAAGAAAGTATCCAATTCGTTATAGGCTGCTTTTAACTTGGCCGTCCGTTCTTTTACTTTTTCTTCCAGTCCTACGTTTATCTGTGATATGGTTTGGTTGCTCTCGGTAAGTTCTTCGGCTTGCGCCTGTATCTCTTCTTTCTGTTCTGAGATGGCTTGGTTCAGCTTGCTTAATGTTTCATTGGTTTCTATCAGTTCTTCTGACTGGGTGGTAATCTCTTCGTTTTGTTCTTGTATTTCGAGGTTCAGCTTTTTTACCTTCCGGTAATACAAATAAATTGTTCCGGCCAGTAAAGACAAGCTGACAAAAATAATCAGGCCAACCTCAATCACAAACCGTTGCTGCCTGATCTGCGCGTGTTGCAGTTCCAGTTCGGCCTGTTGCAGTTTTTGTTGCTGACTTAAAAATGTAATCTCTTTGTCTTTTTGCTCCAGTTCAAAATCATATTGCATGGCCACCATGCGGTTGAATACATTTTTGTTGAAAAGTGAGTCGTGAAGAGTGATGTGCAAAATAGAATAGTGGAGGGCATCGGCATAACGGGCTTGTGCGCTCAGTAAGTCTCTTTTATTTTTATAGACATCGCGCACAATATCCAGGGCGTTAATTTTTTTTGCCAGTGATTCAGCCTCATTCAAAAAATATTGGGCCTTGTCATATTTTTTCATTTTTGTGTACAGTTGCCCTAAGCTTTGGTAAGAATAGCTGAGGTCAACCGCAAAATTGAGTTTCTCATCGATTTTTAAACTTTCTAGGTCATACTTCTCAGCATTTTTAAAATCACCCATCTGCTCGTACAGTATCCCGATATTTAAAAGCGTGCTGGCGGTGGCTGCCTGAAAATTATTTTTTTGACGAATGGCCAGTGCACGCTCCAGGTAATTCAATGCTGGTTTATATTCTTTTTTTCGTGTAGCCAGCAAACCCAGCACATTGAGGGCTGAAGCTTCTTCTTTGAGGTATTTTCCTTCAGCTGCTTTTAGCGCTTTAAAACAAAAATTGGTAGAAAGTTGATCTTGCTCCATCAGGTAGTAGGTCCATGCAATACGGGCATACAGCAGAGCGGATTTAGAATAAAAGTGTTGCTCCTCGGCAATACTTATACCTTTTAAAAAATATTTTAAGCTGATTTCATAATTACTCATGTCAGACAGCAACATACCCATGTCGGTAAATAAATTGACCAGCTCAAGTTTAAATGGGTTTTGTTCATAATATTTTTTCGTTTTGTTAAATAAGTATAAAGCTTTAATGTAGTTGCCGGTATTTGCATAGACTATTGCACGTTCTTTATTAATAAGGCTGATCTCTTCGTTGTTGATGGTGTCTTGTCTCAAAGCAGACTGTACGTTATCCAAAATGGAAATTGTTTTTGCATAATCTCCCTGCTCGGTATAAAACACTGCCAGATCGCGCCCGATCTGTGTCCATAAGCGTATGTCGTTTAATCGTTTTGCTATTTCCCAACTGCGTTGCAAGTATTGCAGTTGTTGAGGCCTGTTGCTTTGCAATGTATACTGCTTGGCCCTAACGAGATACAAAATAGAAAGGTGCTTCGGGCTTGTACTGTCTTTCAATATTTGATAAGCCCTGGCATAATACACTTCAGCTGAATCGGGGAGATCTGTTAACCGATAAGATAAACCAATGTAAATAAGGGCTATCTCCTTCAGGTTTTTGTTGGCTGATTGCTCGCTAAGCGACAGGCATTCGCGAAATGATTTTGTGGCCAGAACAGTGTTATTTTTGGCAAGTTCGATGGTTCCGAAAATTAAATCGGCCTTTGCCATTCCTTCTACATATTGCAATTGTTTGGCAAGGCCATACGCATCTTTGGTTGCATCTGCCGATCTGCTGTAATCAAATGAAGACAACTCATCAGCCAGTTCAATCAGTACATTCACCCGTTCCTTTCCTTTGCTTTTTTTCAGTATCTCCTGAAGGCTATCTATTTTAAAAGATTGACTCAGGGCCATATACTCGCCTGCCCAAATGAAAACCAAAAAAAGAATACCGGTACGCAATGGATTTAGTGTCTTATTTTTGGAAAGATTATCTGATTTGTTCTTACTCTTTATCCAGGAATGGATACCTGTAATTTACAGGTGTAACAAACGTCTCTTTGATGGTGCGCAACGATACCCAGCGCAGCAAGTTTACCTTTGCCCCGGCTTTATCGTTTGTACCTGATCCTCTGGCTCCTCCAAATGGCTGCTGCCCCACTACGGCTCCGGTAGGTTTATCATTGATGTAAAAATTACCGGCACTGTTGGTTAGTTTTTTAGTGGCAAGTTCTACGGCAAAACGGTCGCGTGCAAAAACCGAACCGGTCAGCGCGTAAGGTGATGTTTGATCAACCAGCTCAAGTGTTTGCTCAAAATTTTCTGCATGGTACACATAAAGGGTAAGTACCGGGCCAAAAATTTCTTCACACATGGTAAGCGATGAGGGGTCTTTGGTTACGATCACGGTGGGTTCGATAAAATATCCTTTTGATTTGTCGTGTTTCCCTCCGGCAATGATCTCGTTCATTGGGTTTTGTTTAGCCTTTTCGATATACCCGGAAATAGAATCGAACGCTTTTTCATCAATTACGGCATTGACAAAATTTCCAAAGTCTTCTACTCCACCAATTTTGATGCTCTTCAGTTCTTCCACCATAATTTTTTTCACTTCTTCC
>JBDHYK010000298.1:0-3880 GCA_039811305.1 Niabella sp. | reverse complement strand
CTGTTCAAGAATCGTATAGTCTAACTCTTCTGGTACGAAATTTTGTTGTTGAAGCAGCGTTAAGTAGGTTTCGTTGATTTTTGCAAACTCTTGTTCTATCATATGGTTATTAAGTTTATCAGTGTACTAACAGCATGTGATTTGGAGGTAGTAAATGGGGCATTCTTGTAGTAAATAGGGCAAACGGATATCCAAGTTGTATTGAAACAAAAATATGAATATTTGTGTACATTCAAAAATGCGCCAGAAGGTAAAACTGGTAAAAAAGAGTTAACTAATTTCAGAACGAGACAAAGAACGGAAACAACGATTTTTGCCGACATCTTCTGGTCGTGCTGAATTTTTGACGAAGAAAAAAGACACAGCTGTGCTATGAATACCCAATAACAGCTATACGTTCAGAATCAATAGTATCCTCTTCGATTGTTGAGATTCTGATGTAACCCTTGAAATTGTTTCTTCAAAGAAAAGACTATCTCATCTTTTTGAAAGCGTTAATCAATCCATTGGTACTGCTATCGTGACCTGTTACAAGATTGTCGTCTTTTAATTCCGGCAAAATTTTATTGGCTAATTGTTTTCCTAATTCTACACCCCACTGGTCAAAACTAAAAATGTTCCAGATTACCCCCTGAACAAATATTTTATGTTCATACAAAGCAATTAATTGCCCCAAGGTAAAGGGGGTTATTTTTTTAATCAAAAAGGAGTTGGTAGGTTTATTGCCTTCAAATACCTTAAAAGGTGCCAATTTTGAAATTGCTGCTTTGTCTAACCCTGCCTTTTTTAATTCATCTTTTGCTTCGGCCAGTGTTTTACCATTCATCAGCGCCTCGGTTTGTGCAAAGAAATTGCTCAGCAGTTTTTCATGATGATCACTTAAAGGATTGTGGCTTTGAGCCGGCGCAATAAAGTCACAAGGAATAACAGGTGTTCCCTGATGGATCAATTGATAAAATGCATGTTGCCCATTAGTTCCTGGTTCGCCCCAAATTACTGGTCCTGTACTGTAGGTAACTTTTTTTGCATTTCGATCTACACTTTTACCATTACTTTCCATATTCCCCTGTTGAAAATAGGCCGCAAAGCGGTGCAGGTATTGGTCGTAGGGGAGAATGGTTTCGCTAACTGCGCCAAAGAAATTAGTGTACCAAACACCCAGGAGCGCCATAATCACCGGTATGTTTTTATCAAATTTGGTAGTTCTGAAATGCTCATCAGTAAAATAAGCGCCTTGTAGCAATTCTTCAAAATTCTTGTACCCAATCGTTAACGCAATGGACAAACCGATGGCAGACCATAAGGAGTAGCGACCCCCTACCCAGTCCCAAAAGCCAAACATATTTTTAGTGTCTATTCCAAATTCAGCCACCTGTTTTTCGTTGGTGCTGAGCGCGACAAAATGTTTTGCTATATGTTTTTCGTCTTTTGCTTTTTTCAAAAACCAGTCTCTTGCGCTGTGGGCATTGGTCATGGTTTCTTGTGTGGTAAAAGTTTTGGATGCGATTAAAAACAACGTGGTTTCGGGGCTCACTTTTTTTAAAGTTTCGGCAATATGTGTGCCATCTACGTTGGAAACGAAATAGGTTTCAATACCCTTTACCCAGTAGGGTTTCAAGGCTTCTGTAACCATGAAAGGTCCCAAATCACTTCCGCCAATACCAATGTTGACGATTGATTTTATTTTTTTCCCGGTATAACCCAAATGCACTCCATTGTGAACCGATGCACAAAAGCGCTCCATCTTTTTCAACACTTTTCTTACTTCAGGCATCACATCCTGCCCATCACTTTTAATAACGGTTTTCCCAAAGTTTCTCAACGCTACGTGCAGCACCGACCGATTTTCAGTTTGGTTGATTTTTTCTCCTTTAAACATGGCCGTGATGGCAGCTTTTAAGTTGACTTCAGAAGCCAAAGCCAATAGACTTTGTATCGTTTCGTCGTTTATTCTGTTTTTTGAATAATCGAAAAACAACTCACCCATTTGTAAGGAATATTTTTTAGCACGGTTCGTGTCCTGTGCAAACAGTTCGCGTATTTGAACCGTTTCGAGTGCTGCAGCTTGTTTTTGTAATTTCTTCCAGGCCTTTGTTTTTGTGGGATTAATTGTTGGAAACATGACGATGGTTTTAAAATTTGTATTTGTTCTTGTTATAAATATAATTTGTTACCAGTTCTGTACTACCTCTATCGTCCGGGCCAACATAGCCGGGGTAATATCTAAGTGTACAACGAACCGTATTTTTTGTGGTTCGATAGCGTAGGCTAATATATGAAATTGTTTTAACTTTTCAACAAGTTGTGATGCGGCTACGTTCCTGGTTTCGAAGATAATGATATTCGTTTCTACAGGTAAAACACTTTTTACAAAGGATTTTGTTTCTAAAACAGCGGCCAATTGTCTGGCATGTTCATGATCAAGGATCAAACGTTCTCTGTTGTTTTCTAACGCATAAATACCGGCAGCCGCTAAAAAACCAGCCTGACGCATGCCTCCCCCCAATACTTTGCGAATTCGGCGGGCTTGTGTAATGAGTTCCTGGCTTCCTATTAAAAGGCTTCCAACAGGGCAGCCCAAACTTTTGGAAAGACAGATGGAAATGCTGTCGAAGATTTGTCCGTATTGTTCAGGACGCTCGTTTTTTGCAACTAAAGCATTGAACAATCGGGCACCATCAATATGAAAAGCCAATTGATGCGCATCGCATACCTGCCTGATTTCCTTTAGTACTTCAAAATCGTAACAACTTCCTCCGCCGCGGTTACTGGTGTTTTCCACGCAAACCAAACGGGTACGGGGTTTATGAACATCCTGGTTATTATTTATGGCTTGAACGACCTGATCCGCCCCAATTCGTCCCCTGTTACCTTGCAATAGTTTTACCGAACACCCGGAATTAAAGGCAATACCGCCCCCTTCGTACTGATAGATATGAGCCTCCGCATCGCAAATAACTTCGTCGCCCGGTTGTGTGTGGCATTTGATGGCTATTTGATTGGTTTGTGTGCCACTGCTACAAAAAAGGGCGGCTTCTTTTCCAAACAGATGGGCGGCTAACAACTCCAGCTTATTCACCGAAGGATCCTCGCCAAAAACATCATCTCCTACTTCGGCATGCATCATGGCTTGCAACATGTCCGGTGAGGGTTTGGTAACAGTATCAGAACGAAAATCAATTATCATGAAATAATAATATCTGCGAATTTAATTATAATCCCCGAGAATAGAATACCCTAACCCATTTTTTGTTCTGGTAGGATAGCAAGTTAGCTTAGGTTTGTGTTTTAACACGCTTATATTTTGTAGTACAGTTTATAAAATTTTTCGCTGCCGATCTAAAACCAGGACTGACAGTTGGTAACCTGCTTTCGATTATGAGAAGTACGTGGGGGATAATATCAGGGTATTCCGAACAAAACCTTAATAAAATTCTAAAGGCGTAACCTGCCGAGGCAGTTTTCGTGGTAGGCTCTTCAATAAAATTCAGGCAGCAATCCATAAGAATACCCTGAAATTTCTTAGGCGGAGGATCTGATAATAACAATAACTTCAGAATCATTCGCTGTAACGATTCTTGTAGCCCCGGACCCTTTACTGTTTTTAAAAGTACTCCATATTGTTTTTCTGAAAAAGACACCTTACTGCGTACAAGATAATTCAGGCACCAGGCAGCACGTTGTGAGATGCTCGGCTCTGCAGTCAGAAAAATCTTCAACAACTGTTCCACTCCCTTTTTATCGTTGCCTGCGCTTAGGGCAATTGTAGCAGCCTGTTTTTGCGAACCGACAGTTTCCAACAATCCCAGAATGTTCATACGAATCGTTTAAAGGTTTTGCAATACTACGATTTTTGGTACAGGATGGTGCATTTGGTATT
>JBDHYK010000297.1:0-3885 GCA_039811305.1 Niabella sp. | reverse complement strand
TACTATTATTGGTTTGTTGGTTTGGCGTAAACTATTTGCCCACAGCCTCCCAAAGTGTGCACACGTATTCCGGATAGCAAAGCAATTTTTTTTGTTGCTAAAATCACTTCTATTAAAAATTGATTTAGAAAAGCCAGGTGAAATCAATACTTTTGAGCTTTTTCGAAAAAATACTTTACCTAAAAATAGTAGTATGAAACACGTAGTGTTGATCTTGGTTTTGTGGATCTGTTCTATCTTTTTACATGCCCAGTTGGGATATGGGGTAAAGGTAGGTGCAGGGATTGCCTCACTTCATACCACAATGGGTGAAAACCAGTTTTTTACCCCTACTCCGGCCTGGTATGGTGGTATTTATGATACCTACACCATCAACCCCTCTTTTTCTGTTCAAAGTACTCTTGCTTTCAGTTCAAAGGGATACCGGGACTATGTGCGGGATGGCGCTATTAAGTACAACGATTATTTTAGGGTTCATTCTATCGAACTCATTCCCCTGCAATTTTTTTATACACCGGGGTTAAAAAGTGGTAAGCTACTTGTGGGTGCAGGCCCTGTGCTAAGCTATGGCTTACAGGGAAGGTGGCGCCAGAAAAGTTTTATATCTTCAATACCCAATAGCAGTGGGAAATTGGTTTTTGTGAATGATTTAAAAGATGCTCCTAACGATATTACTGTAGGCGTTTATGGGAAAAAATTCGAATTTGGCGGAATTCTGTCCTTGGGGTATCAATTCAAAAAAAGGCTTTCAGTTTTAGTAAACGGAACGGGTAGCCTGCAAAATATAGCACCGAAAAGTAATGGTAAAAAACCAACTTATACCGATCGCAACCTCACTGCCTACGCAAGCTTATTGTATCAGATTCGATAATTTCGGCGGTTTCTATGACTGCGTTTTTGGGCCATAGGCCAAATCACCTGCATCGCCTAAGCCCGGTACAATATATCCTTTAGCGGTTAGTTCTTCGTCTATATCTCCGCACCAGATTTCAACTTCGGGTGCTTCGCGCAGTATGTAGTCAATTCCGTCCACACAAGCAATTGCGGCCACAATATAAATTTTTCGGGGGTTCCCTTCATTTTTTAAATATTGTATTGTTTTAACCAAAGAAGCTCCGGTGGCCAGCATTGGGTCTGAGATTATTACGGTACGGCCCTCTATGTCGGGCGAACTCATGTATTCTACATTTATTTCAAAACTTCCATCCTTACTGTGTTTTCTGTATGCTGTAATAAAGGCATTATCGGCTTTATCAAAATAATTCAACAAGCCCTGGTGCAATGCTAATCCCGCTCGCAATATTGTGGCTAAAACAGGTTGTTCCTTCAATAGTTTTGAAGGGGCTTCTCCCAACGGGGTTTGTGTTTCAACGGTTTCATAAGGCAATGTCTTACTAATTTCGTAGGCGATCACTTCTCCGATCCGCTCCAGGTTACGCCGAAAGCGCATCCTGTCATTTTGTATATTGATATCGCGCAACTCGCTCACCCAATTGCTTAACAAGCTGTGATTATCACTTAAATTTATGATCATAAGGTCTTATTTAACAGTTTATGCTACGGCTTTCGATAGTTTCTTTAATTTTGGCAAATCTAAAACAAAATCCGGGGTTTTAATTCACATAAAATACAGAAATATTATTAAGCATGGTTTACAGGGCAATTGGTTTGATGAGCGGAAGCTCGCTTGACGGATTAGACATCGCATACGTAGAATTTTTGCATAGCGGCGGCAAATGGAGCTATGAAATTGTGGAGGCCGAATGTATGCCCTACTCTGCCGAATGGGTTGAACGCTTGAAAAATGCCACCCACCTTAACGCGCTGGAATATCAATTACTGCACACCGAGTATGGCCATTTCCTTGGGCATTGTGTAAATCAATTCATAGAAAAAAATCAATTGCATTTTAAAGTGGCGCTGATTGCTTCACACGGGCATACTACGTTTCATCTTCCCGAAAAAAAAATGACAGGACAGCTGGGCGATGGTGCAGCCATTGCGGCGGTTACCCAATTACCGGTGGTGAGTGATTTAAGAGCTTTGGATGTAGCATTGGGTGGGCAGGGCGCCCCCATTGTACCCATTGGCGAAAAATTATTGTTTGAAGAGTATTCTTTTTTTCTGAATATCGGAGGTATTGCCAACGTTTCCTACAATTCTGTTCCCTATCTTGCGTTTGACATTTGTGCCGCCAACAGGGTTTTGAATATGTTAGCCAACGAAGCAGGAAAAGAATATGACGCAGGTGGCGCCCTGGCAAGAACCGGCACAATCGTTACAGCTTTGTTGCAGGAATTAGACGGTTTAGATTACTACCGCCAAACGTTTCCGAAATCCCTGGCAAATAGTTTTGGCGTTCAAATCGTTTATCCTTTACTTAAAAAGTATGATGAACCCATAACGAATCTTTTAAGAACTTATACTGAGCATATTGCATGTAAGATTGGTGATGCCCTGAAAAGTTTGCAAACTACTCCGGCGCCCAGCCAGCTTTTGGTAACGGGTGGAGGCGCTTTGAACCGTTTTTTAATAGAAAGAATACAGGAGGTGGTGGAAGACCAGAACATAGACGTGATTGTACCAGATGAAAAGTTGGTGCAATACAAAGAAGCTATGATAATGGCTCTAATCGGCGTATTGCGCTGGAGAGAAGAGTATAATGTAATAAGTACGGTAACCGGTGCGCAACGAAATAGTGTGGGTGGCGCTTTATGGTTAGGCGTAGAACAATAATTTAAAAATTTCGAACAAGGCAACCGAGAGTTGATAAATAAATAACAATCAATCTTTTTTAATGTCCGTAATCATACATCTACAAGATCTGTGCAAAAGCTACTTTATGGGGCAGCAAGAATTGCAAGTATTGAAAAACATATCATTAGAGATGCACCGAAACGAGTACGTTGCACTAATGGGCCCTTCGGGAAGCGGAAAAAGCACGCTGATGAATATTTTAGGCTGCCTTGACTCACCTACCCAGGGCAGCTATGTGTTGAATAATCAGGATGTTAGTAAAATGGATGATGATGCTTTGGCTGAAGTTCGAAACAAAGAAATCGGTTTTGTGTTTCAGCAGTTTAACCTTCTGCCCCGTCTGACGGCGCTGGAAAATGTAGCCCTGCCGCTCGTTTATGCGGGAATGAGTAAAAACCAGCGCAACCAACAGGCAATGCAAATGTTAGAAACTGTAAGCCTAACCGACAGGTGGCACCACCGACCCAATGAACTCAGTGGCGGCCAATGTCAACGAGTAGCCATTGCCCGGGCCTTAGTAAATAATCCCTCTCTAATTCTGGCAGATGAGCCTACCGGCAATCTCGATACCAAGACCTCTTACGAAATCATGGAAATTTTTAATAAGATTCACAACAATGGCAACACGGTGGTGTTAGTAACCCATGAAGAAGATATTGCTAAATATGCTCAAAGAGTCATCAAGTTGCGCGATGGCAGGGTTGAGAGCGATATCAACAGGATTTTGACAGAAGCAACCCATTAACAAAGTATCATGTCGGTAAAAATATATACAAAAACGGGGGATAAAGGAACCACCTCGCTGATTGGGGGTACTAAAGTATCTAAAGCAGATTTACGTATTGAAGCCTATGGCACAGTGGATGAACTCAACTCCTACATAGGTTTGTGCAAAGATGTAATTAACGAAGATGGTACCGGGAAAATTTTGCAGGAGGTTCAGGATCGTTTGTTTACGATTGGTTCTGCACTGGCTTGCGACCCCGAAAAAAACATTAAAATGTCCATTCCTGACCTGCATGAAGAGGATTGCAGGTATTTGGAGCTGGAAATTGACCGAATGCAGGCGCAATTACCGGTAATGAAGTCCTTTATTTTACCCGGAGGGCATATTGCAGTGTCCCAGTT
>JBDHYK010000296.1:0-3890 GCA_039811305.1 Niabella sp. | reverse complement strand
GAGCAGGAATGGGTTCCGGAGCTTTTTCTTTTCTTCTGAATAAATGTGTACCCACGCCCACTTTGTAAAAGAATGCTTTGTTATCTGTATTCTTTAAGGTAATTCGATAGTCGGCTCCGGCAAATACAAATGCCTCTTCCCATAAATTGGCATGAATACCCACACCGGCAGGCACATAAAACCCGACCTTTCCAGCATTGCTATACAATCCTGCACCAGCCGAAATATAAGGTGTTACACTAAACTGATCTTCAGGTAAAAATTTGAACAAACCAAGTACCTCTGCAGTAAATATTTTTTTAGTGGATGTGTAAGTTCCTGCCGGAAAAGTAAATATGCTTTTTGTAAAATTCATATTGGCGCTCAAGTCTAATCTTCGGTTTAGACCCTGCCAGTAGCTGATTCCATAGCCCGCATCCATAGCCGGAAAATTGCTCCACTGTCCATTTTTAAGTACAGAGCCTAAGCTACTTGTCTTTATATTCATAGCAGTTCTAAAGTCGGTAAACCCGTAATGCAATGCTACCGATGATGCTTTCTTTTGTGCCGAAACGATCAGTGAACAAAATATGAATAATAATATGATTGCTTTTTTCATCTGGTTTCAATTAATGTGTTTATTGAGAAGTAGCATCTGAAATTTGTTTTTTACTAACCATTGAAAAAACAAAAGGCTGGCTTATTCCTTGTACTGACGCATCGGCTGTTTCCACCGGCACTCCCTTTTCATCCAAACTCTGAATAGTCCATATAAACTGATTCGTACCTGTTGATTCCGGCACTACCAAATTCAATCGTGGTTGCCAAATAAATTGAGTAGTTCCTTTTATGATTCGATCCTCGATGGGTGGCAAACTACGCATACTTTGCATGGGCGTTTGATCTGTTTGTACCTGCCAGATTTGAATACGATAACTCACTACCGATTGTGCCATCGTAGGTGTCAAAGGAGTCCATCTAAATGTAACATAACTATTTGCCTGATGCACTTCCAATTCCTTGCCATCTGCGGGTTGCATCAATTGTGGCAATTGATAACTCATGATATGAAAAGGTTTGGAAGGCGTCCATTCCGATCTTTCAATTCCTTCAACAGCATCCCAGAGTCTAATACGAATACTGTATTGACCCGATGCTAATTTACCTCCATTAGAAAAACTATTGGTTAGTGACGCAGTGCTAAAATTTCCATATTGCAATTGCAACACATGATCCAATGTAAAATTGGCAACTGCTCCTGATAATGCTATCACCGCACTTTGCAAATAAGGCAGTTTATACACCACCTGACCATCGCTATTCAATAATTCAGCTTCCATACGAATACTTATTTTGTCAAGCGAAGCTCCATTAGAAGCATTGATGACCAACATGCCCATTTGTGGACGATACCATTCTGCTAAATATGCGCTGGGTCTGGAATTCACCACCAAGTTGGGACGTAAAAATTGCGCCTGCAAAGCAGTAGATATCAATATAAAAAACAAAACTAAAAATTTCGTTTTTTTAAGACCATTTATATATAATTGTTGCTTCATTTTTTTTCAATTTAATATGCTAAACTCACTTTCCTAATTTGTACTGAATGGATGTTCTTACATGACTTTCTAAATAATTGGCACCCAGTAAAGATGGTGGTGGCACCAGTTCATTACCATACTTTAGGAAATTAACCGTACCAGTTAAGTTCCAAGTTATTTTTTTAGATAATGCCCAGTTAAACCCCGCAGTTGCCAACCAATTATTACTAGGTGTAAATGCCTGTAATTTGGTATTGGTATATTGCAACTGACCTTTCAAACTCATCTTTGGTTTTTTAACCGGTACGCTTATCCCAGCCGAACCCGTATAAAGTCTTAACTTGATATTTGCCGGTGTAATTTTATTTTGAAAGTACAAAGCACTAAAATCGGGCGACCAGTTTTTGTTGAAGAATACCGGCACATACATTAGCAATACACTTTGGGTATTGTTGGTGGTTGTGGGGTTAGGTAGGATGGTTTCATCGTATTTGCTCCAGCTATAAGTAGCGCTCAGCAGATTGCTCATCTTAGTATTGCTCCATGAATAAGTGGGGCTGATACTTAAATCATTAGCCACATTCTTCATTCCTAAAAACGAACTCACGGCGGGTGCCTGAAAACCAAAATTATTATAGGAAGCATTCAACGAAAACTGTTCGGTAAACTGAGCAAAGACGTTGGAGTTTACAATCAGGTTTTTATTTCTGGCACCACTCCAGTTGGTAAACCGTCTTCCAATATCTCCATTAAAGATATACTTATTGTCTTTGGAACTGATGCGGGTACTGATAGTGTATTCAAGGCGGTCGTTTTGTAAATAGGGATACCCGGCGGTATAATAGCCTTTACTAAAGAAACGTCCTCGCAAACCTATATCAAAGTTTTTAGATTTTTTACCAATAGCCGTTTGTGTGGCAAACCCTTCAATGGTACTGGTTCTGGGGCTTAGCAATCCAACCAGGCCTTTAAAATTACCATTATTACTATAGGGTGCTGTTGCATTATTGATATCCCGTGAATGAAAACTATTGCCCAGCTCTGTATTGAAGTACCAGCCTTGCTTGTTTCTTACATTCAGCAAAAAAGTAGCTACCGTTGCTTCCTGAGGATCGGGGTGGGGTGGTTTATTGATGGCTAGAATAGGAGGAATACTGTTTTCGATATCCTTGCTGCGTACAATATTAAATCCTGCAAAATACACGCCTTCTTTTTCCAGGCCTATCTGCGCCATGGTTTGCTTACGCCTGTAGATGCCCAATACACCCGGTAGCGGAGTATAAATCGCGTCTTGCTTTCTTTGGCTGATACCATGAAAAAATTTCAATCTGAATCGTCCGGGCTTCAAACTAAAGCCGGCACCAAAAATGCCCAGGTCGCCTGTGCTCAGCGGACTGTATTGCAGGTATTGTGTACCCAATTGCAACTCGGCCCACTTGTAAGATGGGTTCATGCCAATATTATTTATCGGATTGATAAGCCATTGTCCGAGCGTTTGTTTTGGACGTGGAATATTAGATGGCCAAAAACCACCCACACCATTAAAGTTGTAATTCATCGGGCTTACATTGATATTGATGGGCAACCTAAATGCACCCACTTTGATGATGGGGTTCACATTGAACCGCACTACATGCCAGGGTCGCCTTGGGCTGTAAAACAGTGGCGACGAGGGTTTCATGCTCAGACCATAATAGTCGTAGGACATGCCCAGATTGCCCGAAACGCTTACCGGTGATTTACCTGATTGTGCAGAAACCTGACAATAGCTAAAGATTATTATTACGATAAGTATGTTTTGCTTCATATATTTAAAATACCGATATCTGATTGCATTATTGCTCATTTACTTTTACTACTTTACTATAGGTTTTGCCCCCATCTTTATCTACTTCTGCGATGCGTACAAACCCAGCTTTGTCTGTCTGTATTTCTTCGTTGTATTTATTACAGGCAGCTACGGCTAACAGGGTTACTATTATTACCAGTAACTGGTATTTTCTGCTTTTAAAGCCGATGAAAGCAAACAATCCTAAAGCCGCAATACCACCTAAAACGGTAGTGCTGGTGCTAAAGGAATAGTTTAATATATTGCTACTATTACCGTCTTTAGAAAGACTTGGCAAAGAGCCTATTCTGGTAAACTGCTGTCCATCGATAGAGGCTTCTATTTCAAAATGGCTGGTATTGGTTTCGGTGCTGGTACTAAAGTTTACATGCAACAGTCCGTTCTTCAACACAGCTGTAAGACCGCCATAAAAAACTATGGGTAGCGGTCCTGTTTGTGTTTTAACAAAAAAACCGCTAAACCCGGTTACCTCAAAACTTATTTCCCAACGGTTAAGGTTGGAATTCCATACAATTTTTGTA
>JBDHYK010000295.1:0-3919 GCA_039811305.1 Niabella sp. | reverse complement strand
AATCGGGGTCGGGAACAACATCTAACAAGCCCCCCTGACCCGAATCATCTACTTGAGGTGCTCCTGTAATAGGTTCCGAAACCGTTCCTTCTGAGGTAGCTATTCTGAAGCTGCCGCCTTTTTCGGTAATCAATAAACGACCATCGGGCAGGCTTACAACAGCCCAGGGCTTTTTAAGCTGGTCTGAAAGCACCTGCACGTTGAGTGCAGTTTGGGTTTTTACGCCAGAGACCCTTGTTTGGCCAGGGAATGCCGGTTTATACTGAGGGCTGTTTGGCGCCAGAGTTTCTACAGGTGGCAATAGCTCCACACTGCCCGTCCCTCCATTATTGGGCGTCTGCTGACTGGTATTACAAGCAGTCAAAACTGCTATTACCAGTAATAAAAAAAACAGTTTATTCATAATTAATCTATTTAGTGGGTTGAACTCAATACTAAAAAGGTCCGTACTGCTGGCGACAACACAACAACCTTGGGTTGCCGAACCTCCTGCAGTAGTTATAAGGGGAATTGTTATTTACTCCGTCATCAGCACGGTATCTTCTGCTGCATTTTCTTTCCAGCGCACCAATACTTTTTGTGTTTCAAACGAATCAATAAATTTTCCCACATAATCGGCCTGAATCGGAAACTCGCGACTAAATCGCCGATCCACCAGTACACAAAGTTCTACTTTTGCCGGGCGACCATAGTCGAGTAGGGCATCCAATGCAGCCCGGATCGTGCGTCCGGTATAAAGCACATCATCAATTAAAACCACGTTTTTATTTTCGATGGAAAAAGGAATATCCGTTTCGTTGGCTTTGTGCAGTTCGTTGCGCACGTCATCGCGATAAAAGGTAATATCTAACTTTCCATATTGCACAGATTGTCCTTTTAAAAGAGTTTGAATTTCAGAAAAAATCCGGTCACTTAAATATTTTCCGCGTGGTTGAATGCCGATAATTGCCATATTGGAAAAATCATCGGAATTTTCTAATATCTGATGCGCCAAACGTTTGATCGTAATCGCAATCTGTTTTTCGGATAATATGGGTTTCATAATAGGTCTCCCTTTCATTGAGAAAGACAGTTTTACGTCTTTCGTTTTAATAATCATCTATTCACACTTTCTTTTTATCCCGTCATTTTGGGGAAATAGTACCTTTTTTTTAAAAACCCGATTAAGGCTCCAGCATAAACGGGTATCGGTAATCTGTAGGAGGATTGTATGTTTCTTTAATGGTGCGCGCACTCAACCAACGATAGAGGTTCAGGATAGAGCCAGCTTTGTCGTTGGTACCACTGGCCCGGGCACCTCCAAAAGGTTGTTGCCCCACTACGGCACCTGTGGGCTTGTCATTGATATAAAAATTACCGGCCGCATGGCTTAACCTGTGGGTAGCCATTTCAATTGCTGCGCGATCGGTGGAGATAATGGCACCCGTTAAGGCATAAGGTGAAGTACTATCCACCAGTTCAAGCGTTTTTTCGAAACTGTTGGCAGGATACACATAGACAGTAAGTACGGGGCCAAATATTTCTTCGCACATGGTAGTATAATGGGGGTCTTTGGCTTCAATAACCGTGGGTTCTATAAAATATCCTTCGGTTTTTGTACAGGTGCCACCAACAACTATTTCAGCTTTGGGGCTTTTTTTGGTATTGTCAATATATTTTTTAATACTCTCGAAACTCTTTTCATCAATAACGGCATTAATGAAGTTCGAAAAATCTTCTGTGGAGCCCATTTTAAAGGAATTGACTCCTTCGATCAGCTTTTTTCTAACATCTTTCCAAAGGTTGGATGGAATATAGGCCCTTGAAGCTGCCGAACATTTTTGGCCTTGAAACTCGAAAGCACCGCGCAATAAAGCGGTTGCTACCACATCTGCATCCGCAGTTTTGTGCACCATTACAAAGTCTTTACCACCTGTTTCGCCTACGATGCGGGGATAGCTTTTGTACATCGCCATATTCTTGCCAATGGTTTCCCACATGTTATTAAATACGCCTGTAGATCCTGTGAAATGCACCCCGGCAAAATCTTTATGATTAAAACATACTTCACCTACAACGGGTCCACTAACATACACCAGGTTGATTACTCCATCGGGCAAACCGGCCTCTTTTAAAATACGCATGAACATTTGTGCAGAATACACTTGGGTGTTGGCACATTTCCAGACTACGGTATTGCCGCACATTGCAGGCGCAGTGGGCAGATTGCCACCGATTGCCGTGAAATTAAACGGGGTTACTGCCAATACAAAACCCTCTAACGGGCGATACTCCATCCGGTTGTGCATCCCCGGGCTGCTAATCGGCTGCTGACGGTAAATTTGGTCTAAAAAATGAACATTGAAACGAAGAAAATCTATGATTTCGCAGGCACTGTCAATTTCGGCCTGATATACGTTTTTACTTTGCCCCAGCATGGTTGTGCCGTTCATAAAGCTGCGGTATTTTGTGGCAATTAAATCAGCAGCTTTTAAGAATATTCCCGCCCGGCTTTCCCAGCTCATGTCTGCCCAGGCTTGCTTTGCCTTCAGGGCTGCTGCTATGGCCTGCTGCACATGAGTTTTATCGCCCTGAGAAAAATAACCCAAAATATGCCGATGCTCGTGCGGGGGACGTAATGCTACTTTTTTTTCGGTTCTTATTTCTTTCGAACCAATGTACATAGGCACATCTATTTGCTGTGCTTTAAGTAATAGCAAAGTAGCTTTTAATGTTTCTCTTTCCTGGCTGCCCAGTGCATAATTTAACACCGGCTCATTGGCGGGTAATGGGTATGAAAAATTTCCCTGGTTCATAAAAATTTCCTCCTGTTTCTTCTCTGCTGAGATTGGGTATTTTATTGAATAATTATTTTTTTCTTTGGCTCATCTTTTGCAAGCTTCCCGTTTCTTTCCAACTTTCTAACAGATTTTAACTTGAAAATCCAACCGCAAATTAAGCAATTTCTGCCAGAAACCTACTTGATTATATAGGGCAAAATCAATACAGCAACAAAACAGCAGCCCCATGGGCTGTACACAAGAAAATACCTTTTTTTAAAAAAAGATACTGATGTTTTGGCCCCACCCCACATTTAGTTTATCCTTCTTTGCTGAGCATTAAATATGCCTTAATAAAACCATCAAGTTCTCCGTCCATTACGGGTTGTACATTACCCACCTCAAAATCGGTGCGGTGATCTTTAATCATTTTGTAAGGATGAAAAACGTAACTGCGTATCTGGCTCCCCCATTCTATTTTCTTCTTGCTGGCGTTTGCAGCATTTTTCAGTTCTTCGCGTTTACGCAGTTCTTCCTCATACAATCGGCTTTTTAGCATTTGTAAGGCTTTTTCCCGGTTTCCCATCTGGGTGCGTTCGGTTTGGCATACAACCGTAATGCCCGTAGGGATATGGGTAAGGAACACTTTTGTTTCTACTTTGTTCACATTCTGCCCGCCAGCGCCACCGCTTCGTGCTGTTTCCATTTTCAAATCGGCGTCTTTAATTTCTATATTAATGGAATCATCTACCAAAGGATATACAAATACCGATGCAAAGGAAGTATGGCGCCTGGCATTGCTGTCGAATGGAGAAATGCGAACCAGTCGGTGCACACCGCTCTCCGCTTTTAAAAACCCGTAGGCAAAAGGACCCTCAAATTGCAGGGTAGCGGTTTTTATTCCGGCGCCATCGCCCCACTGCCAATCTAATTCGGTTATTTTCCATCCTTGTTTGTCTCCATACATTTTGTACATGCGGGCAATCATTTCGGCCCAGTCCTGGCTTTCGGTGCCACCCGCACCCGAGTTGATCTGGAGGATAGCTGGCAGTTCGTCTTCCGGTTCGTTTAGGGTGCTTTTGAACTCCGCATCGTCCAACTGGTGACATGCTGTTTCATAGGCTGCCTGGGTTTCTGATTCGGTAGCATCTCCGCTTTTC
>JBDHYK010000294.1:0-3926 GCA_039811305.1 Niabella sp. | reverse complement strand
CTGGACAGCGCAGCTACCCTTTTTAAAACCCTTCCGTTCTATAAAGGTTTGTTATATAACCCCCAAACAGATGCCTTTCTGATGGGGGTGCGTATGAATGCGGCCACCATCAATTCTTCTAAACGAGATAAGGCAATTACCCAGATACAGGAACTGGCAGAGCAATTTGGCCGGGAGCATCAGTTAGATATAAAAATAAGTGGACTCCCTTATATCCGAACCATCATGGCATCGCGCATTGCTTCGGAAATGCGCTATTTTTTAATAGCCTCCATCCTGCTTTCGGCAACAATTCTGCTGATGTTCTTTCGTTCTGGTAGCGCCATGCTGCTTTCGTTGGGTGTTGTAATAACCGGTGTATTGTTCAGTCTGGGGACCATGTACCTATTTGGTTACAATATTACCTTGCTGACAGCCCTCATCCCCCCATTAATTGTGGTGATTGGTATCCCTAACTGTATTTATTTCCTAAATAAATACCATAGTAGCTGGAATAGTGTGTCTAAAAATCGGTATAACTTGCCACCAGGCAAAACCTTTAACGAGCAAAAGATGAAGCAAAAAGCGATTGTGGACATGGTGAGCAAGATGGGGATTGTAACGCTTTTCTGCAACCTGGCTGCTGCCATTGGATTTGCTGTTTTTGCCCTCACTAAAAGTGAAATTTTGCAGGAGTTTGGTATTGTAGCAGGCATCAACATCATGTTGCTGTTTTTTATTTCCCTGTTATTGATACCGGCCGTGCTGAGTTTTCTGCCGGTTCCAAAAACCAAACATACCAAGTACTTGCACAACCCACGTATTAACCGATGGCTGAGCCGCTTAGAACGTTGGTCTGTAGGACACAGAAAGAGAGTATATACCATCACCGCTATTGTTATCTTAGTTGCCATTGCAGGGGTTTTCAGGTTGCAGAGCAATGCATATATGGTGGATGACATCCCCAAAACTGATAAAATATATACCGATCTAAAGTTTTTTGAAAACAATTTCAGGGGGATAATGCCCCTGGAAATAGTAGTGGATACGAAAAAGAAATTTGGCATTACCCGAAATTTTGGCAACTTAGAGAAGATAAACTCTTTAACCGAGTATTTGGCAACAAAACCCGAAGTTGCAAGACCTTTAAGCCTAATTGAAGGGTTGAAATTTGCCAAACAAGCGTTTTATGAAGGAGACAGCACAAATTATTCCATGCCCTCCGAATTTGACCTTCCGGCATTGGCCCAATATCTGAACATGAAAAATACGAAGGAGCCAACCCAGGAGGACTCCTTTAATAAACTAGTAGCCACTTTTATGGACAGCGCTCGCCAGGAGGCTCGTATATCGGTAAATATGGCCGATATTGGTTCTAAAAAATTGCCTGTTCTTTTAACAGATATCCAGAAAAAAATAGACGAACTGTTTCCCAAAGACGTTTATAACGTGCAGCTTACCGGAGCCAGTATTGCGTTTCAGGAAGGAAGCCGCTTTATAATCAACGGGCTTTGGGATAGTATTTTTTGGGCCTTTTTATTAATCGCCCTCTGTATGTTGTACCTTTTCAGATCGCTAAGAATCTTATTCTGCTCATTAATCCCCAATATTATCCCCCTTATTTTTACGGCAGGGGTCATGGGCTGGACGGGAGTGCCACTAAAACCCAGTACTGTATTGATCTTTAGTGTGGCATTGGGGATCGCAATAGATATTACCATTCGGTTTTTGGTTAATTACAAACAAGAGCTCCCTTATCATGAAGACCCCAGGGGTACCGTTATCCAAACCATACACAGTACCGGTATTAGCATCATTTACACATCCCTTGTATTAATTGCAGGGTTTGTGATTTTTATTTTTAGTGGATTTGGAGGCACACAGGCTCTGGGCTGGCTCACTTCACTTACATTAATTACCGCTACCTTTACCAATCTGATTTTACTACCGGCCCTATTAATCACATTTTCAAAAAAAGGATAGTCTCCTAAACAAAACCGAAACTTCGGCGCTCAATCATTCTGCCCTTTGCTGGCCCGTTCCACACATGCAAAATGATATTTTTCATTTGTAACTATTGTTACGCACGAGTTCAACTTTCTTGTTTAATTTAGTAGTATAAAAACTGATCCCATGAGTTATTATTTTTCAAAAACCCTTTCGGGTGATTTTGACAGTGTTATTGCCACTGTAACAGAAGCATTAAAGCAGGAAGGATTTGGTGTACTGACTGAAATTGACATTCAGGCCACACTAAAAAAGAAATTAGATGTAGATTTTCGTAAGTACAAGATCCTTGGAGCCTGCAATCCGGGCTTTGCTCATAAAGCATTATTGGCCGAAGCTACCATTGGCACCATGCTGCCCTGTAATGTAACGGTGCAGGAGCACAAAGCGGGCGAAATAGAAGTAACTGCTGTAGATCCTGTAGCCTCCATGATGGCAATAGAAAACGATCAATTGGTAACCGTTGCAAAAGATGTTCGGGAGAAACTAAAAAGGGTGATTCAAAATCTTTAGCTCCTGCTTTCGCAAATCGTTTTACGGCTATAGCCTTTCCTGTGGTGGTTTGGGATTCAGGGGTCTTATAATTAATTCATCTATAAGCATATTGTCGGGAGTTTTCAGCACATGCACCAGGGTATTGGCAATATCTTTGGGTTGCAACATGTTATGATGGCTTTCAATACCAGAATTTTTGAAAAAATCAGTTTCAATTGATCCGGGATTGATGCAGGTGACTTTAATATTGTCGCCTCTTAATTCCTTTACCAGCGCTTCACTAAATCCATTCACAGCAAACTTACTGGCACAATAGGCGGTGCCCTCGGCTTTTCCGGTGGTTCCTAAAATAGAACCAATATTGACAATATGAGAGCTGTCTGTTTTCTTGCGCATCAGTTTTACAAGCTCTGAAGTAATGTGATACATACCGTTGAGATTGGTATTTATAACCTTGTACCAATCTTCCGAGGGCATCTCGTCAATGCGGGCAAAAGAACCGGTACCGGCATTATTAATCAAAATATCAGGCAAGTTCTTGTCACCAAAGACCTTGCCTACCCATTCTTTCACCCTATTTAGATCGGTGATGTCTAAAACCACCGGGATGAACCGATCACCTAATTGATTTTGTAAACTTTTCAGCGCATTTTGGTTTCGCCCAATGCCATAAAGCAATGCAACACCCTCTGCAATCAACGCTTGTGCAAATGCACTTCCCAAACCACTACTGGCGCCGGTTACAATAGCAACTTTTGATTGTAGCTCCATGGTTTCTAGCTTTTCCTTTTAACAGGGGTATAGTGCCCCGCCGGTGTTTTAAATGATATGGCTAATCGGTTCCAGCCATTGATTGCTACAATCGTCATCGTAAGCGCTATGAGTTCTTTTTCATCAAAATGCGCCTGAACCTGTTCGTATAACGAATCAGGTACATCGTTTTGAGAAATCAGAGTAAGGGCTTCGATCCAGGCTAAGGCAGCTTTTTCCCGTTCGGTATAAAAGTCCACCTCACGCCAGGCAGAAAGTACGTACAAGCGCTGTTCGGTTTCTCCGTTGGCGCGTGCATCTTTTGTGTGCATATCCATACAATAAGCACAACCATTTATTTGTGAAGCTCGGTATTTAACCAACTCAAATATTACGGGGTCTAAACCGGACTCTTCCACATATCTTTCTATTTCTAAGAGACCTTTAATCGCATCGGGGGCTGCTTTTGAATAATTAATTCTTTGTTGTTCCATAAAATATTCTTTTAATTCAGTTTTTTTGTGCTTACTGACCTGTTCTCTGGCTATATTTTTCCATTTCTTCCATTGCCAGATTGCCATGCGCGTAAGCGGCACCGGCTCTCATTTCGGCTGCCACCCAAATGGCTTCCATAATTTCTTCTTTGGTAGCCCCTTTTCGAAGTGCTAAAGGGGTATGAGCACGAATGCAATAGG
>JBDHYK010000293.1:0-3933 GCA_039811305.1 Niabella sp. | reverse complement strand
TGCTGGCGCTTCCGTCTGCAGTAGCCCAAATAGGCAAGGGGGTGCCCCAAAACCGACTACGACTCAGATTCCAATCTACCACATTCTCTAACCAGTTGCCAAAACGGCCGTCTCCGGTACTTTTAGGTTTCCAGTTGATCGTTTGGTTTAACGCCACCATCCTTTCGCGTAAAGCAGTTGTTTTAATAAACCAGGCATCTAAGGGATAGTATAAAATAGGTTTGTCGGTGCGCCAGCAGTGGGGGTAGCTATGCTCGTATTTTTCTATTTTGAAAGCTTTTCCGCTTTTTTTCAGATCTACGCTGATATCCACGTTCACGTCCACATACTCTTTTTCATCTTTATAATCTTTCACATACCGGCCGCTATAGGCACCCATCCCCTCCACAAATTTACCTTCTTTGTCCACCATGGTTAAAATGCCAATATTGTATTTTTTCCCAACACGGTAGTCGTCTGCACCAAAAGCCGGCGCTGTGTGTACAATGCCTGTACCATCTTCTGTAGTAACAAAATCCCCTATCAACACGCGAAAGGGTAGCGCACCGGGGGTGAGTTCTTCAATTTTTTGTTTTGAATTGGCTTCTTCGGGCATTAGTTGTTCATACTCAATACCTTCAAGCTGCGATCCTTTACATTCTGAAAGTATGCGCCAGGGTAATATTTCTCCTTTTGCACCCGTATAAGATACCGCTTCAAGATTTTCTCCTTCGGGCCTAAAATATTTGGGTAACAGTGCTTTGGCCAGTATCAGATTCTGAGGTTGAAATGTGTAGGGGTTATAGGTTTGTACCAATACATAATCAATAGCAGCGCCTACGGTGAGCCCTAAGTTGGAAGGTAAGGTCCAGGGTGTGGTGGTCCAGGCCATAAAACCGATTTCAGTGCTACCGGCACTATTAAATAAAAATTGACTTCGCTCATTCTTAACTACTTTAAAAATTACGGTAGCCGAAGTGTCTTTCACATCTTTATAGGTACCGGGCTGGTTCAGTTCGTGCGAACTCAGGCCGCTGCCTGCAGCCGGCGAATACGGCTGGATACTAACACTTTTATACAACAATCCTTTGTTATACAACTGTTTAAGTAGCCACCACAAGGTTTCTATATACTCATTTTTAAAAGTAATATAGGGGTCGTTCAGATCTACCCAATAGCCCATTTTTACCGTAAGATCATCCCACTGGCTTTTAAACCGGAGCACGGCTTCCCGGCATTTTTGGTTATAATCCTCTACCGAAATGGTATTGCCAATATCTTCTTTTGTAATACCCAGTTCTTTTTCCACTCCAAGTTCTACAGGCAGGCCGTGGGTATCCCATCCTCCTTTACGTTTCACCTGAAAGCCCTTCATCGTTTTATAGCGGCAAACCAGATCTTTAATGGTTCTGGAAATAACGTGGTGAATGCCGGGCATACCATTCGCGCTGGGTGGTCCTTCGTAAAAAACGAATGAAGGCGCCCCATCACGCAGGGACACACTTTTTTCAAATGCTTGCTGTTCCTCCCATCTTGCCAGAACCTCTTTTTCCATAGAGGGCAGGTTCAGGCCGGTGTATTCTCTGTATTTCACACTCATAATATACTAAAAAAGAGTGCAAAGGTACATAAAAATAAGGTTTTAGCAGCAGATACCTCCTGGGTGTGGAACAAACAAATACTAATTGGAAAGCAGCTAATTCATTTACAATTACTGATTTATAGTATCTTCGCTCCTGTTCGCACACAATAAATAAAAACAAAAATCAACATGCAGCCAAAGTATAAAAAGATCCTATTAAAGCTTTCGGGCGAGTCTTTAATGGGCAATAAGAATTTTGGGATGGATCCTGATGTTATTTCGCAGTATGCGCAGGAAATACAAGCCGTTACATCTGAAGGGGTTCAGGTAGCTTTGGTGATAGGGGGTGGCAATATTTACCGGGGGATGAACGAAGCACAAACCGGCATCGAACGTGCCCATGGCGACTACATGGGTATGCTGGCCACCGTGATCAATGGAATGGCCTTACAGGCTGGTCTTGAAAAAATTGGTCTTTACACAAGATTGCTCAGTGCTATTAATATGGACGAAATTGCAGAACCCTATATACGGCGCAGAGCCATTCGGCACCTGCAAAAAGGCAGGGTTGTTATTTTTGGTGCGGGCACTGGCAACCCCTATTTTACCACAGACACAGCAGGTTCTTTACGCGCTATTGAAATAGGCGCCGATGTTATATTGAAGGGAACCCGGGTGGACGGCGTTTATTCTGCCGATCCCGAAAAAGACCCTACTGCCACAAAGTACCAACAAGTAACTTATCAGGAATGTCTTTCCAAAAACCTTCGCATTATGGACATGACGGCCTTCACCCTGTGTATGGAAAACAATTTGCCAATCATTGTGTTTGACATGAATAAACCAGGAAACCTAAAAAAGGTGGTTTTAGGAGAAGATGTGGGTACCCTTATTCAATAATATTTTCGCAAAAAAATTATGAGCGATTCGATAGCAGATATTAGGATAAATTATTCAAAAAAAAGCCTGAACGAAGCCGAAATAGACAAAGATCCCTTTCAACAATTTGAAACCTGGTGGCAGGAAGCCCTCAAATCTGACTTTATAGAGGTAAACGCAATGACCCTGGCTACGGTAGATGAAGACAATCTGCCCTGTGCCAGAACCGTGCTGCTAAAAGGATTTGATTCGAGGGGCTTTGTGTTTTTTACCAATTACAACAGCCGTAAAGGCAAACATTTAACGCATAACCCAAATGCCTGCCTTTTATTTTTTTGGAAAGAACTGGAACGGCAGGTTACCATCCGCGGAAGTGTAGAAAAAGTTTCAGCAGAAGAAAGCCTCGCCTATTTTAACAGTCGCCCCGAAGAAAGTCAGATTGGCGCCTGGGCCTCTGCTCAAAGCGCGGTAGTTGCCGGAAAAACCTGGCTGAAAGAGACCTTCGATTTTTACAAAGAACGGTTTAAACACGGCCAAATACCCAAACCGCCCCATTGGGGAGGATACAGAGTAAAACCCCGCACCATAGAGTTTTGGCAGGGACGACCGGGCCGCATGCACGACAGGCTACAATATAGCCATCAACAGGATGGTAGTTGGAAAATAGAACGGTTAGCACCCTAAAATTTATCAAAGATTTCAATAGGAGTTATTTTTACAAGAAAAGAGTACACAATTACCAATTCACATTCAATTAATTGTTATATTGCCTTATCATGCCGATTTTAAGCCCCGCTATATCTTCGCTCGCCCGCATCCGCCACTGGAGAATTGATGGCTGGCGCAGCCATCCCGAAGATTCTCAACATGAGGTGATTCAAAACTTACTAACCGCCGGGCAATACACCGAGTTTGGAAGAAAATATAATTTCAGCAATTTGTTTACGGTGCAAGACTATAAAAAAGCAGTACCCATACATACCTACGAAGACCTGAAACCCTATATCGAACGCAATATGCGGGGTGAGCAAAACCTGCTCTGGAATAGCCCCATTTATTGGTTTGCCAAAAGCAGTGGCACCACGCAGGACAAAAGTAAATTCATTCCCATCAGTGAAGAAAGTTTAGAAGAATGTCATTATATGGGTGCAAAGGATGTGCTGTCTATGTACTACAAGTTTCACCCGGAGAGCACCTTACTTACGGGTAAAGGGTTGGTACTTGGCGGCAGCCACAATATCAATCCTCTAAATCAGGAAGCGCAATACGGCGACCTGAGTGCCGTATTGCTTCAAAACAGCCCTTTTTACGGCAACTGGCTGCGCACACCCAACCTTAGCATTGCACTTATGGACGACTGGGAAACAAAGTTGGAGCTCATGGCGCAGCAAACCATGAACGAAAATGTAACCTCAATCAGCGGCGTACCTACCTGGACCCTGGTGCTTTTGAAACGCCTGCTTGAAATAACCGGGAAAAAGTACATCACCGAT
>JBDHYK010000292.1:0-3939 GCA_039811305.1 Niabella sp. | reverse complement strand
GGGTCAACAACCAAGATCCTAAGCTTGCTATGGAACAGATACTCGAACTTTTAAAAAAATTAGAGTCGTTTTAACAAAAATGTAAAAATCATGTTATTACTAATTACGGTTAGTTTGGTAATAACCGAACAAACCCTAATTTCGCGCACAAATTAACAAAACATGACATTACAACTGGATAAAGATCTGTTCCAGGATATGGTAGCGTTTTACGGCAACCTGTACGGTTTGGCACCACTCAGTGCTAAAGTGCTGGTGTATCTGCTATTTGATTTTAAACGAGAAGGGGTAACCTTTGAAGAACTCACTGATACGCTGAAGGTGAGCAAAAGTTCTCTTTCGGGCAGTTTGCAAACTTTGGTGCAAAACAAACACGTAGAGTACGTTACCGGCATAGACTCCCGCAAAAGATTGTACCGCACCGATCCTGATTATGTTTATATCAGGTTTAGTGAGGTTTTGGACAATCTTACCCGGGAAAAGAGCCTGATTTCCAGACTTAAAGGGTTTCAAACCCATTTAGGATCCGAAAAAGAATTTGTTTCTGAAAAGTTGAATGAATACACCGAAATTTTGGATGAGCATATCAGCACACTCACCACTACATTACAAAAGTTGAAAAATAATTAAAACACATCAAACACTTGATTTTCATGAATACAATAAGCAAATGGAGCGTTGCAGTAGTAGCCGGTTTGGTACTGGCCACTTCATGTGGCAATAAAAAAAATGCCGGACAGCAGGGAGCAAAACCCTATCCTGTGGTGGGTGTACCCGAGCAGGTGGTAACTGGCTATCAGGAATATCCGGCAAGCATTAAAGGAGTCAATAACAATGATGTACGTGCGAAAATATCGGGTTATATCAAAGAGGTACTGGTAGATGAAGGCCAGATCGTATCGAAAGGGCAGGTGCTGTTTCGCTTAGAAACCAACACGCTTACTCAAAATGCCAATGCTGCCAAAAGTGCTGTGGGTGCCGCAGCAGCTTCGGTTACTGCTGCTCAGGCGGCAATCAATCTTGCCCAGGTAGAGGTGAACAAATTGATCCCTTTAGTTGAAAAAAATATTATCAGTAAAGTACAATTAGAAACAGCTAAAGCCAACCTTCTTTCAGCCCAAAGTCATTATAAACAAGCAATGGCCAACCAAAACCAGGCACAGGATAATTATAAAAGTGTTGCCGCAAACATTGATTACTCCATCATACGAAGCCCGATAAATGGTGTTGTGGGAAAGCTGCCCCTGCGTGTGGGCAGCTTGGTGGGCCCTACAGATCCGGTACCCTTAACCACAGTATCGGATGTGAGCGATGTGTATGCTTATTTTTCCATGAACGAAAAAGAATATCTTAATTTTTTAAAGCAAACTCCCGGTATTACTGTTTCTGAAAAGCTAAACAATATGCCCCTGGTAGAACTGGAATTGGCAAATGGTGACCTCTATGCAGATAAGGGGAGGATAAAAGCTGTAACGGGGCAGATTGATCCCTCCACCGGTACAATTTTGTTCCGGGCTACCTTCCCAAACGCCAGAAAACTATTGGCCAACGGCAACAGCGGCATAATTAAAGTGCCCAAGGTGTACGAAAATGCACTTGTTGTACCCGAGGCAGCCACTTTTGAGCAACAAGGTGTGGTGTACGTGTATAAAGTAAACAAAGACACTGTAACTCAGGCGGTTGTTGGTGTTTTAGATCGAATAAACAACTTGGCCTTGATAGGAGGAGGCCTGCAAAAAGGCGATACCATCGTGGCGATGGGTACCGGTGGTTTAAAAACAGGTGATAAAATAAGTCCACGCCCAACCGATTTTGATAGTATTGTGAGAGCGATTAAGCCCCTTTTCTAAGGTTGAACAGGATGACTGCCTCCCTTTTTTTTATAATAGCCGCCTTTGAAGAACATAATTTTTAAAAAAAGACTATGATCAGAAAGTTTATAGATCGTCCCATTTTGTCAACTGTGGTTTCAATCATATTGGTAATTCTGGGAATTTTGGGTTTAATAGCACTGCCCATTACGCAGTACCCCGATATTGCACCCCCAACCGTTGTGGTGCGAGCCAATTACCCGGGCGCCAATGCCGAAACGGTAATGAGGAGCGTGATCGTTCCTATTGAGGAGCAGATCAATGGCGTGGAAGGGATGACGTATATTACATCTACCGCTTCCAATGATGGTAGTGCGCAGATTACCGTACTGTTTCGACAGGATATTAACCCCGATTTTGCGTCGGTGAACGTACAAAACCGGGTAGCAAGAGCCAACCCTCTGTTACCCGCCGAGGTAACCCGGTCGGGAGTGGTAACTCAAAAGCAGCAGACGAGCGCCCTGATGTATCTTTCGTTTTACACCGATAATAAAAATTTGAGCGATGTGTTTTTGCAAAACTATCTGGATATCAATGTAATACCAGGGTTGAAACGTATTTTTGGGGTAGGAGATGCACAAGTGTTTGGAGGCAAAACCTATTCTATGAGAATATGGTTGGATCCGGCAAAAATGACAGCTTACCAGTTAGAACCCGCCGATGTTACCCGCGCCATCAATCAACAAAGCCAGGAATCGGCTGCTGGTTCGGTAGGGCAAAACAGTGGAAGTTCTTTCGAATACGTAATTAAATACAAAGGGAAATATAACGAAGTTTCGGAGTACGAAGATATTGTATTAAAATCATTGGGGCAGGGGCAGTTTCTAAAGTTGAAGGATGTGGCTTCCATCAAATTAGACGCTCTTTCGTACACAGGAACGGGTGAGGCCGATGGTTTACCGGCTATTAGCATGGGAGTTTTTCAAACCCCCGGATCTAATGCCCGCGAAATAATTCGAGATATTAAAGCTTACCTCGAAACAGCATCCAAATCCTTTCCCGAAGGCATCGGCTACAAAGTGAATTTTGATACCAATGAGTTTCTGGATGCTTCCATAAGCAAGGTAGTAAAAACGCTTTTAGAAGCGTTTGCACTGGTGTTTTTGGTCGTGTTTATTTTTCTTCAGGATTTCCGTTCTACACTCATCCCTTTAATTGCGGTGCCCGTTTCCATCATAGGTACTTTTTTCTTTTTGAATTTGTTGGGATATACACTCAACCTGCTCACACTCTTTGCCCTGGTGCTGGCCATTGGTATTGTGGTAGATGATGCCATTGTGGTGGTAGAAGCCGTGCACGCAAAATTGGATCAGGGCGAAAAGAACTCCCGAAAAGCCACCATCAATGCCATGCATGAAATTACCAGCGCCATTATTTCTATCACCATTGTAATGGCAGCCGTGTTTATCCCTGTTACCTTTATTTCGGGGCCAACGGGCATGTTTTACAAACAGTTTGGGGTAACCTTAATCATAGCGATTCTTATTTCGGCCGTTAACGCATTAACACTTAGCCCGGCGCTTTCGGCTTTATTTTTACGATCACACGAGCAGGAGCATCCGGAAGGAGAAAAGAAAAACCGCTTAGAGCGATTCTTTAACAACTTCAACCTGGGATTTAATGCCGTTACCGAAAAATATGGCAGAACTTTTTTCTTTCTAATCAGGCACAAATGGGTAACGTTTGCAATTATCGGCGTTTCACTGCTGGGCATACTTTGGGCTTCCAAAACCATGCCTACGGGATTTGTTCCCAACGAAGACAGGGGAATTATTTTTGCCAATATTGAACTGCCCCCGGGTGCAAGCCAGGAAAGAACCTATAATGTGATGAAACGCATGCAAAGCCAGGCTGTAAAAATACCCGGTGTTAAGGGAGTTACCCTAAGTACCGGGCGTAGCTTTCTGGGAGGCTCTGGTGGTAACTTTGGTCTGGCTTTTGTAAGGTTGGATGCATTTGACAAAAGAGCAAAAAACGAGGAAGAGAACGTTCAGAATATAACAAAAAAATTGTTTGGCGTAGCAGCCGGCATCCCGGAGGCAAAGATGATATTTTTTGGCCCTTCCAG
>JBDHYK010000291.1:0-4019 GCA_039811305.1 Niabella sp. | reverse complement strand
CTGCTTTCGCGGCTGCCATAGTAATTATTAATAATCGTTGTATTGTTGAAAATGGTTACATTATTGCCGTAGGGAGAGTAATACCTGCTTATATATCTTGAGTTCATATATCTGCAGGGAGCAAATGTCCAATAGTCGTACCCCGGGTTATAATTACCAAATCCAATGTTAATACTGAACCCGGGACGCAAAGGAGCCCATCCGTAATAATCGCCTCCGCCCCTCCAGGCTACCCATGCAGGAGCCCATTCGTAACCGGGTACCCAAAGCCATCCGTAGTAGGGATCGTAAAACCACCGGCCGTAATGGAAGGGACCCCAACCCCAGTCATATCCGGAATTCCACATCCAGTCGTTGTCGTTGGTGTACATCCAATACCCATTGGTAGAATACGGACGAAAATCAGCACCCAAACGAGGCCTCCAGGTATAACCGTAATCGGGATAGTCTATCCAGTCGCCATAAGGGCTTAACTGATCATAAAAAGTTTGAAAGTTAATGCTTAATCCAACCCGGGGCTGTGCCTGTGCGGGTTTTGCAAACAATAATGCTACTGCCAGGATCAGACTTAGGCTAATTGTTGGGATGAATTTTTTCATTTTTAAAGGTTTTAATTGTTCTCGAAAATTTTATTGAACTTTTGCAAGTTGAACCTGCGCTACATTCTCTGACATTTAGACGTAAGGTACAAAACAAAGTTGTCTGTACTTGTTCAGTTTCAAAGTATTAAGAAAATTTTTGGTAAAATTCTTTAACAAATTCAAACGGCTGCTGTTACTTAAAACCGTACAACAAAAAAAATTCTTACAAACAAACCCGGCAGCCCTGTTGATTTGAAAGATTATTACAAAATATTAGAGATTGAACCTTCTGCAACCCTTTCCGACATTAAAAAGGCCTTTCGGAGAAAGGCGCTTTTGCACCATCCCGATAAGAATCAAAATACTACAATTGGCAGTATCCAATACGATTTGATCCGCGAAGCTTATGAAACCCTTACAAATCAAGATCTTAAAGAACGATACCTGCAACAACGATGGTTGTATAAGGCCTATAACCAAACCAGCACACAAGCCATCGTTACGCCTGATGACGTGCTGAGCAGCTTGCTTAGTTTTTATAGAAAAAACTATTATACCGACTATTATCGGGCAGATAAAAGCGGGCTGTTAGAGCAGTTAGAACAAATCCTGAACGAAAAGAACGTTTCGCTGCTTACCCATTGCAAGGAACCGGCGCTGAACCACGATGTGGTTAGCTTAGGAGCACAGGCCATAGAAGTATTATCGCCGGCAGATCGGATAAAAATGGCCCGGCTATTAGAAAAAATCAATACAGGTGAACCGAATTCAACGCTTCTTCTCCAAAAAATAAAAGCAGCCAAAAAAGAAATAAACTGGGCACGATACCGATTTTGGGTTGTCGCTTTCCTGATAGTAGTATTTTGTTGGCTGATTTGGTTTGTTGGCAAACACTAAGCAATCAGGTGTTTTTTTCAGTACGGGGAGCTTCAAAAAATAAATTAGAAAAAGCTGTTTTTGAACCGGCCAACAGTAAAGGACTGAAAATGAGAAGAAAAACCTACTAATAATAAGCACGGTTTGGAAAAACTTTCCTATTTTAAGCAAAATTTTTTGCCATGATGCCTATTGGAGATGATAATTCGGGAAGAACCCTGGTTCCTTTTGTAAATTACCTGCTAATCGCTACTAACATTATCGTATTCATTTTCTTACAGGGAATGGGTACAAATGAAGCTTTTTTAATGAGTTTTTCAACAGTGCCACAGGAAATTTTATCTGGTTCGGATATAATAACCGGCGGATTAGGCCCTTCGCCGGAACCGGTTTATGTTACCATCCTCACTTCTATGTTTATGCATGGAAGTATTGGACATATAGCGGGTAATATGTTGTACCTGTGGATTTTTGGTGATAATCTGGAGAACGTTATGGGTCATTTTAAATACCTGACCTTTTATTTGATCTGTGGTGTGTTGGCAACTCTTTCTCACGTGTATGCTTCGCAAATACTCAATTCAGCGCTGTTAATACCCAGTTTAGGTGCATCAGGCGCTATTTCGGGAGTTTTGGGAGGTTATATGGTGTTGTTTCCAAAAAACAAAGTGCGGGTTTTTGCTATCCGAACCATCATCAACGTTCCGGCCGTTGTTAGCCTTGGCATCTGGATTGCCTTACAATTACTTGGTTGGATGAGCAGTATGGGTCAGGGCTCTGGTGAAAGCGGTGGCGTTGCTTTTGCTGCGCATATTGGAGGTTTTATTGCCGGGGTTGTACTGGTAAAATTTTTTGCCAACAAACAACCTTCAATAGCCTAAGCGGTTCTATACAGTTTGGCCGGGCCTCTGTTTCGAAATACAGGCTCTAAATAGTTGAATTTCATTACCCTAAACAACACTATCTTTGGCGGGGCTTCTTCAGTTTTTTTTGAACAAAAAATTTTGGCAACATAGAACCCTACCATTGTAATCCTTTTCACCTATCCATGAAACAATTTTCAACGGTTTTTTTCGTTTTTTTTGCCTTCCATACAGCCTATGCTCAAACAGACTATTGGCAGCAAAAACTGGTTTATACCATTAACGTTACCCTAAACGAAAAAACCAAAACCCTGGCCGGAAATGAAAGTGTCATTTATAAAAACAACTCACCAGATACTTTGAATTTTATTTGGTTTCATATATGGCCCAACGCATACAGAAGCGATTCCACTGCATTACTACAACAAATAAAAAACGATACGTCCCGAAAAGAGAAGATAGCTGTGTTTGACCGTGGCTACATCACCGGTTTGGCTTTCAAAGTCAATAATCAATCCACTACAACCAACCCCCACCCCAACCCCCAGTACATAGATGTTATTAAAGTAAATTTACCCACCCCACTGTTGCCTAACGATTCTATCACCATCACAACGGCTTTCAGTGTAAAACTCCCCTCCTATTTTTCACGGTCGGGCTATGCAGACGGGCAGTTTATGGTAGCACAATGGTATCCCAAACCGGCTGTTTATGATAAAAAAGGCTGGCATGAATTCCCCTATTTGGATATGGGTGAATTTTACAGCGAGTATGGCGACTATAAAGTTAGCCTAACCCTGCCCGCCCCTTACGTAGTGGGTGCTACAGGAACTTTACAAACCCAATCCGAATCAATCCTCTACAAAACAATCGGAACAAAGAATAATAAAAACAGGAACGCCCCTCCTACCCTATACAAAAAAAAGACTGGGAAAAAAACTCTCACCTATATCGCCAAAAACGTTCCGGATTTTGCCTGGTTTGCCGATACGGGTGTGGTGATTCAATACGATACGCTGAAACTTCAGTCGGGAAAAATTGTGGATGCCTTTACTTTTTACAAAAATAAAAAAAACAGCTTGTGGAAAAATAGTATTGACTATGTTAAGGATGCCACCCGACATTATAGCCGGTGGATTGGTGAATACGAATATCCGACGGTTCAGGCTTTTGAAGGGCCTAAAAACAACGCCAGTGGAGGTATGGAATACCCGATGATTACGCTAATTACCGATCCGGATGCCACAAAAGAAAGCCTGGATGGTGTGATTGCGCACGAAGTAGGTCATAATTGGTTTATGAGTATGCTGGGCAGCAACGAGCGCAGCTACACCTGGCAGGATGAGGGCCTCAACTCCTATTATCAGTTTCGGTACGAAGCAGAAAAGTATCGGTATAATTCTATATTTAAAGATTCGATCCCCGACGAAATAAAAAACCTGCCCCTACATCAGTTTCAGGAAGCCATTTATGGTGCCCTGGGATCTATACCTATGAATACGCCCATTGACATCCCAGCCGATCAGTTCAAAACAGCGGAAGATTATGGATTAATTTCTTACATTAAACCTGCTATTTGGATTTATATTCTGGAAGTAAGTTTTGGGCGCGATCAGGTGGACAAAGCCTTTCAGAACTATTTTAATCAATGGAAAAACAAACATCCCCAACCCGAAGACATGAAAATTTCTTTTGAGAA
>JBDHYK010000290.1:0-4051 GCA_039811305.1 Niabella sp. | reverse complement strand
TCTTATTTATATTCTAACTTTGTTTAAAAATTGATTTCAAACATGCAGAAAAACGAATATTCTAATGAAAAAACCAGAGATATTCATTTCTATCTGGCACGTTGCACAGAACTTGGCATGGCTGCCGGTAAAAAAGGAAACTCCCCGGTGGGTGCTGTATTGGTTAGGAACCAAAAAATCATCAGTGAAGCAGAAGAAGCTGGTGCAAGTAAAAATGATGTTACCTGTCACGCAGAGATTGAAGCGATACGCATTGCTGTAAAAACGACAGGCACTCAAGACCTGTCAAATTGTACTTTGTACACTTCCCACGAGCCCTGCATCATGTGCTCCTATGTAATTCGGTTTTATAAAATTAAGAAAGTAGTATTCCTGCATAAAGTTGATTTTTTGGGCGGCGTCTCTTCATCAATGCCCTTACTAACTACGCAACAGGTTCCGGCACATTGGACTAGCCCCCCCGAAATTCTGCAAGTACAAGAGGAATCGTAAAAAAAAATAAAACTAAGTCTTGCCAGGCTCTATCTTGATGAACCAGTTTCCAACAGCCCGTAGTTGTAGCAGGGTTGGGGCTTCAGTTTGCCTTTAAGTCAGTTATTTTCGCTCAAAGAGACAAAAACTGCCCCCCGTCCAGGTTTTATCTTTATTAAAACGCACTCCAATCATTTTACCTTTACTCATCCGCGACAGGTTGTTGGCGGGTTGGGGGCGATCGGCTCCTTCTTTCCAGAAATAGAAAATCCTTATTTCGGCTTTAGCAGGCTCATCGAGGGTTTCTATAACCGGGGCGTAATTTACTTTTTTTTGAAGGATCCAATTTTCAGGGTCTTTAATATTATGAATATCTTCCGGAACCACATCTATAATAACGCCTTGCCCTGCAAAGGAAAACAAGGGTTTTAAAACATAGTTTTCCAGATCCTCCGGTATGTCTTTCAGTTCGTTTAAGAAATAAGTACGGGGTATATTTTGGTGCGAAATAAGAGGAAGTGTGTATTTACTGATGCGATAGAACCAGTGAGGGTGGGGCACCCATTCCACGTCTAATTCTTCAAAAAGTATTTGAGCTTTTTCCTGCACTTCGGGGCTTTGCTGCTGCAACTCGTCAAAAATTAACCGGTTATATATTCTATTGATCCGTGTTTCCACACCGTTGTTATCGTAAAATAATTGTTTCCCCTTTTTTATAACTTTGGTAATACACACGGCTTTTACTCCTAAATAGTCTTTTGTGCAATGAAAATCTATTCTTGTTTTTTGTTCTTCGGGGAACAACTCTAAAAGAATTACATTTTCAGGATTGTGGTGGTTAATAATGATTTCTTTCAACAGATTCAAATAGCTTTCTTTGTTGAAAGGAGGGATGTAGCCGGTAAAATTCTCGGGTACCTCAAAATGTTTTCTAAAAATCTCTTCCAGCATTATTTCATAAGCAAATAAAGATGGAAACCCCTGCATTTCGATCATTTGAGGTTCCAGTTCCCCCTCATCATTGATGCAGATGCCAAAATCGAATGCGATACAATGAGGAAAATCGTTTTCGCCAGGTATGATTAGGTTTTTAGGAACCGCATTGGCAGTAAGTGTTTTAAAATCAGGTCGTTTTATAATATCTACAATGCTTTCGCAAGCATCGAGCATTTGTTGTAAGAACGATTCGGGAACAAAAACAGGTGTTTCGGAAAGCCTGAATGTGATTTCTTCGTGCATACTGTTCATTTCGGCCAGGAAATGCTGGTATTTTTCTTCTGTAAATGCTGCGTTGTATTTTTTTCTTAATTCAGGAATCATAGTTGTAAATATTAAGGGACAAGATACAAAATCAGTTGAATTTTGCCAAAATGAGATTATTATTTTTGGATTTTCTTGAACTGCAGCCGAGCGGGATACCCAAAACCAGCAAAACAAATATTTTAAAAATGGGTTATTAGCAAGGTATAAGAGCTTACATACATTTTCTTTACTTTGCAATTATGAAACATTTACGGGTACTGCGGAAATATTTCTGGAAATACAGGGTACGGTTAGGGGCGGGGGTGTTATTCGTAATGCTGTCGAACTATTTCAGTGTTTTGTCGCCCCAATTGATGAAATTTATTATCAATTATGTGGATCAAACGATCCACGGAACTATGAATGAGGTGAAATCCAATACCGGCTACGATATTTTTGTGTTTCAGATTGTGCGGTATTTGTCGCAAAACACAAGTGTGGTGCGGGTGGTGGTTTTGGCAAGCCTCATTATACTCGTATTAGCCTTACTCAAAGGATTTTTTATGTTTTTGATGCGACAAACGATTATAGTGATGAGTCGGTATATTGAGTATGATCAGAAAAACGAAGTTTTTACACACTACCAAAAATTAGACAGCCTGTTTTTTAAAAGTCATGCTACGGGCGACCTGATGAACCGGATTGCCGAAGACGTGAGCCGGGTGCGTGTATTTACCGGTCCGGCTATAATGTATATCGTGAATTTGATTTCCGTGATTGGCCTCAGTGTCTATTTCATGTTGCAAAGCAGTGTAGAACTTACGGTTTATGTATTGATGCCATTGCCCATATTAGCGGTCATTATTTATTATGTAAATATGACGATCCATAAGAAAAGTGAAAAAATTCAAGCATCTTTATCGGATCTTACCACGCATGCTCAGGAATCTTATTCTGGCATCAGGGTTATCAAATCTTTTGTTCAGGAAACGGCGATGCTGGGCTTTTTTACTAAAACCAGCGAAACTTATCGAAAAAACGCAATTGGATTAGCCAGGGTAGAAGCTATTTACTTTCCTTCTATCATGTTGTTGATTGGATCCAGTATTTTACTCACCATCATGATTGGCGGCTTATATTATATCAACAACGAACATCATGTAACCATTGGAACGATTGTAGAGTTCATCGTTTACGTTAATATGCTTACATTTCCGGTGAGCGCCATTGGGCTTACTGCCAGCATGATACAACGCGCGGCGGCTTCTCAAAAAAGGCTGAATGAGTTTTTGGAAATACCCCCCGCCATTCGGGACAAGAGTGCTGCTTTGGATCTCCAGATAGACGGCGACATTATTTTTGGCAATGTTAGTTTTACCTATCCGCATACAGGCGTAAAAGCGTTGAACAACTTAAATCTGCGGATTAAAAAGGGAGAAAAACTTGCGATTACCGGCAGAACGGGATGCGGCAAAACAACGATCGCACAATTGTTGTTAAGGGTGTATGACCCCCAGCAGGGTATCATCACTATCGGGGGCCAGCCACTTCAAAATATCAAAACTTCAGCATTAAGGCAGCAGGTTAGCTATGTGCCTCAGGATGTGTTTCTGTTCAGCGACACGGTGAAAGAAAATATTAGGTTTGGGGCGCCCGGTAGCAGCTTTGAAACCGTTGTGGCGGCTGCGCAAATGGCAGGGGTGGATAAAGAAATACAAGGATTTGCCGAACAGTATGAAACAAAAATTGGTGAACGGGGGGTGATGCTCAGTGGAGGACAAAAACAGAGAATTTCTATTGCACGTGCCCTAATTAAACCCTGTGAGATTATCATTTTTGACGACTGCCTTAGTGCAGTAGATGCCAAAACTGAAAGAGAAATTTTAGGCCGGCTTAACGAATTTTTAGCCGATAAAACAGCGATTATTATTACCCATAGAGTATTTTCTTTATTGTCTTTTGATAGGATTATTGTGTTGGAAGAAGGCCATATTGTGGAAGAGGGTACCCATGAGCAGTTGATGGCTGTTCCCAATGGTTTTTATGCAAAGCTATATACACGCCAGCAAAAAGGCATTCAGGAGGAGCAAGAAGAGGATTTGTGAGGTTTTCTATCTGTTTTTTAGCTCATTTATTCAAAAAACAGGTCGGTTTTTTGGGTATTTTACCGTTGATGTGGTTTTTTTTCACAAAAACATATATATATTTGTTCAAAAGAACTTTATTTTTAAGAAAAATTTTAAACCGTGGAGAAAGAGTACAACGACAAGAAAATGGAGAGCATCTACAGTAAAAGGCTCCGTGCAGGGAAAAGAAGAACCTATTTTTTTGATGTCCG
>JBDHYK010000289.1:0-4101 GCA_039811305.1 Niabella sp. | reverse complement strand
GCTGCGGGCTTCCTTTCGGATATCAATTAATAATTGCATTACATCCCGCAACTTTTCGTTATGAGCCTCCGAAACAGCCTGCAAGCCCAAAATCTCTTCCATAAATAGTTTCATTCGGGTTTTCAGGTAGTAAAAACTGTCTTTTGAAAGTGCTTGCAGGGGAACGATCTTGTCTTTAAAACTATTGATGATGGGGGCCAGTTCAAACATATTGGCAATGACTTTGGCGGTATTAAAGTCATCATTCATAAATTCATCGAACTGGGTTAGCAGTAGCTTTACTTTTGCGTCTAATTCCTGATCGCCGGCTTCGTTTTGAAGTAATTCACTTTGTTCTGAGAGTTTTTGAAGATTTTCATATGCCTCCCAAAGGCGCTTTAACCCTTTTTCCGACGCTTGCAGTGCTTCATTTCCAAAGTCGAGCGTACTGCGATAATGGCTCTGCAAAATAAAAAACCGTACTACCATAGGATGAAATGCCTGTGTAAGCAACGGGTGGTTGCCGCTAAATAACTCTGTGAGTTTGATCACGTTATTGTAGCTTTTACCCATCTTGCGCCCATTGATTGTGATCATATTATTATGCATCCAGTAGCGTACCGGGGCAGAATGATTGCAGATCGTGCTTTGTGCAATTTCACTTTCATGATGGGGAAACAATAGATCCATCCCTCCGCCATGAATGTCAAATTGTGCTCCCAAATACTTTGTAGCCATTGCAGAACACTCAATATGCCAACCGGGAAAACCCAATCCCCAGGGGCTTTGCCAGCGCATAATATGTTGGGGAGGGGCAGCCTTCCACAGTGCAAAATCGGCAGCGTTTGCTTTTTCTTCCTGTCCTTCCAATTCCCGGGTAGTTTCTAACAGGTCATCAATTTTTCTACCACTCAATTTCCCATAATCATATTTGGCGGCATATTTTTTTACATCAAAATATACCGATCCGTTTGCTTCATAAGCATAACCGGCTGCAATCAGTTTCTTTATCATCTCTATTTGTTCCACAATATGGCCTGTAGCGGTAGGTTCTATAGAAGGCGGAATATTATTGAACTGTAACATGGCCCAGTGAAACAGGTTGGTATATTTTTGAACCAGTTCCATAGGCTCCAGCTTTTCTAAAACAGCTTTTGAAGAGATTTTGTCTTCTGCCTGGCGCCCTTCTTCTTCAAAGTGACCGGCATCGGTAATATTGCGTACGTACCGTACTTTGTAGCCCAGATAAGAAAGATAGCGATACACTACATCAAAAGTTACATAAGGGCGGGCATGCCCCAGATGGCTTTCGCCACTAACTGTGGGTCCGCACACATACATGCCTACATAGCCCGGTGTTAGGGGTTTAAATACTTCTTTTTGCCTCGAAATTGAGTTATAAATTTTTAGCTCGTTCATTGTTTGCTTTTGTTGTGCCTGCAAAAATAACGGAAATCTTGCTTCTGGTAGTTGTGCGCGCTATAACAGTTCTAAGTCGCACAGAATCATAAAATGATCCGAGAAGCGGGTAGTAATTCGCTCAAACTGGTGTATTTTATAGCTCTTGTCTGTAAAAATATAATCAATCCTTAACGTTGGTGAAATACTATTATAGGTTCTTCCCAGGCCGAACCCTTTATTTAAAAAAACATCATTTAAATGTTGCCGAACCATATTATAACTGTAAGAGGTGGGAACATCATTTAGATCAGCACAGAGAATGACAGGGAAAGGACTGTTGTGGATTACATTGCCTACAATATCGGCCTGCGTGCTGCGGAGCCGAATGGCTGTGGACAATTTTCGAAAAATATAGAAGGCATTATAGAAAAAAGGACTTTTAACACCTTTCAGGTCTTCAATTTTGGCAAGATCTTGTTTTTTAAATTGGTTAGACTGTAAATGGGTGGTATAAACCCGTAACATGTCTTTTCCCTTTCTGATATCTACAAATACCAGTGCATCGGGCAAAGTGGGGCGGGGAAAGCGAATCATCCCCGTGTCAACGATAGGGTACCGGCTAAAAATAACGCTTCCTTTGAAAAAACTGGTACCATCCCACTCGTGAGAAAAAAAATGAAACGGATAGCCCAATCCTTTGCCGACAGCTTCAATATTATTATACCACTCGGGGTTGATAGAGGTTGAAAATTCCTGCAAACAAAGGATATCAGCATTTGCTTCCTTTATTTGCTGCAACATTTTGTGCCGCGTTTGGCTTCCTTTATTGTTGTTTCGGATTAGTTCCACAAACCTTGCAACATTCCAGGATGCCACCCTAATATGTTCCGGCTTTTTCGCTTCTTTAAAGGGTTGGGGAAACTTAAAAGCAAAAATGTTTTGAATTTTGCTAAAACCCAAGACTAACGCAAAAGCAGAAACAAGCGCCCATCTGCGTTTTATAAACAACCAGGCAACCCCAAAGACCAACACCAAAAATGTTAGAAATGGGAACGCCAGACCCAACAAAGAAAAAAGCGGCCAGTCTTGTGGATTGATCAAAGGACTGATGGCTGCCAACAAAAAAAGCAATACAACCGCTCCGTTAATCATCAGCAAAACCCGCTTACTTATTTTTGCAAAAAAGCTCATAAACTGGTACTACCCATAAAAATAGGAAACAATAAACTTATAAAAAAATACCAAAATAAAATTATTTATCTAATACATCCTCATTACCTGCGCGTTTTAGCAGGTCTTTTTCTTCTTCGCTGAGGTTTTCATAGCCGCCTGTTTTATTCATTTTATCTAAAATTTCATCCAGTTTTTGCTGGGTCAGGTTTTGGGTTTTTCTGTAGGGCGGCTTTGTAGCATTGTAAAAAAGTGTAGATTTATGAATGGGAGTTAGGTTGCTATCTGCCTTTTTGGGCTCAAACAGGGTCGTAACCCAATCGTATAATTTATTCATCCAGGCGCTGGTATCGTACCCTCTTTGCTGAAAGAAAATAAAAAAATACCCCGTTATGCCGGCAAAGATATAGGCTGCATACACTGCGGGATTGCTTTCGGGAATGGTAGCCAACACAATAATCAGGTAGAGCAGGGTTACAATCCATAAAGATATGCCTCCATTCAACATAGGAAATAATTTATGCCGAGGGTTGAGCGCAGTGGTCGCAATGGCTACCGCCAATATGGCAGGCCCACCACCATTTAAAAAACCGGCACCTGCATTTTCTTTGAAGGAAGGAACCAGATTATATACCATTAAAAAAGCAATTGTGGCCGCCGTAGTGCCATAAAGGAAAACAGGTATCAGTTTTCGAGATCCTGTCATATCTGTTAAAATATGACCGAAGGCCCACAGCCAAAACAGGTTTGAAAACAAAGCCCAAACGCCCACATAAATAAATGCGAAAGAAAAAACAGTCCATGGGCGTGCCAGCAGGTTCTCAGGATCTGAGGAAAGTACGAACCAATTTAGAATATTTTGGGTAAACACCGTATTAATATCGCTTCCCTGTGGATACTGCACCACGGTAAATGCCCTGAACAATGCCAGCATGACAAAGAGGATCATACTAATGGCTATTAAAATAATCAGGGGACTAACCCCCGTATTGTAGGATACCCTATGGCTATATTCTCTATCGTAAAAAGACATAAAAATGCAAAAATATTTATGGTTTATCTTAAAACAAACGCTGCTTGTTAAAATAACGTTCTACGATTGGTTTTGTTCCATATCTTTAATAAAATAAAGCCCGTAAGGGCGCCACCCAAATGGGCGAAGTGGGCGATATTGTCACCCGTAATTTGCGAAATGCCTCCGAACAAATCCAGTGCAACCAATCCCAACACGGCCCATTTCGCTTTAATAGGAATAGGAATGAACATGATATAAAGCTCGGTGTTGGGAAAAGTGAGTGCAAAAGCCACCAACACCCCATAAACAGCGCCAGAAGCCCCCACCGCTAAATTGCCAGATACTGCGAAATACTGTACCAATAGGTGCGCGGCAGCCGCTCCCAATCCGCAGAGAAGATAAAAGATAGTAAACCGTTTGGCACCCCACACGTTTTCGAGTATGCGCCCAAACATCCATAGCGCAAACATATTGAACAAAATATGGTAAAAAATGATGCCTCCTACGGGTTCACCAAAAATATTCTGGTTATAGGC
>JBDHYK010000288.1:0-4108 GCA_039811305.1 Niabella sp. | reverse complement strand
CTAACACATTGGAAGCCAATGGTAAAACGGGTAATAGCCATCTTAGCAATCCTAAAACACCCATTTTTACCATAACGGCGCTTAGTACCATTGTAATGGAAGTTGCAGACTGCTCGTACGTATCGGGTTGCCAGGTGTGAAAAGGGAAAATTGGCATTTTAACGGCAAAAGCAACAAAGAGCAACCAAAACAACCATAATTGATCCTTTAGGAGAAGGTTGGAATGATAGAAAGCAGAAATGTCAAAAGACCCTCCGTTTTTTGTCCAAATATAGATTAAGCCCACCAACATTAACAGCGAGCCTGTAAAAGTATATACAAAGAATTTAAAGGTAACCGGGATGCGTTTTTCCCAACCCCACTGCGAACAAAGAAAATACATGGGGATCAGTGCCAATTCCCAAAAGAAGTAAAACAATAACGCATCCATTGCCAAAAACACACCCATCATACCCGCTTGTGCCAACAACATCAATCCTAAGAAATTATACACTTTGCGATAAGAGGTTTTCCAGGTGCTAACAAAAATAATGGGAAAGGCAAGGGCATTGAGCATACAGAGCATCATTCCCATAGCATCGGCTTTTATAGAAAAACTACTCCCGATATTACCTAACCAATCGGTTTTGAAGGTTAAATCGTTTGCCGTATTAAATACCGATACGCCCAATACAGCCACTAAAAATGTGAGTATGGCCACCAATAAGGACCAGGTTCTTGCAGTATCTTCTTTTCTTACCAAGAAAGTAGCCAATCCACCCAGTAAAGGGACCAATATCAACAACAATGCTATCATAACATTTTCAAATATAAAATTCTAAATCAATAATCTGATACGCTTTCTACCTGCCTTCTGCTTCTATTTTCGTATAAAAAACTGCATTACCAATATGGCTAACATGCCCAGTACCATCATCAGTATATAAAACCCTATTTGGCCATTTTGAACCCACCGCAGTTGTCTTCCGCCGTATTTCACCAATTTGCCCACTCCGTTTATCAATCCATCCACCACTTTTACTTCGAGCACGTTGTTGAAAAACACACTCAATGATTTATAAGGTTTTACAATGATGGCATCGTAGAATTCATCCACATACCATTTGTTTTCCAATATTTTTCCAAATCCTTTGGCATCTTCCAAATCGGGGTTTTTGGCATAGCGCATCCAACCGTAGATGATACCGGCCAATGCTACAATTGTTGCCACAGCTACCAGCATCCATTCGGTACTATGCGCTACCTCGTGTGAAGGGAGCAATAGGTTAGAAGGTTCAAAAACAGGGCTCAACCAATTTTTTAAAGAATGGGCGCCCTTTACCATAAATTCGGGGATGCCTACAAGGCCGCCCACTACAGACAAAACCGCAAGAACTACCAACGGAATGGTGATGGCCGCCGGGCTTTCATGCAAATGCTCCTGTTGTTCTTTTGTGCCACGAAAACTACCTTTAAAGGTTGTGGCATATAAGCGGAACATGTAGATGGCCGTTAGCAGGGCTGTGACGATACCGAGTGCCCAAAATACGGGCGATTTGATCCAGGAAGCGGCAAGAATTTCGTCTTTAGAAAAGAAACCGGATAGTAGGGGAAATCCTGAAATTGCTGCACACCCTACCAAAAACGTCAGGTCGGTCGTTTTCATGTATTTGCCAAGCCCGCCCATTTTACGTATATCCTGCTCACCGCCCATCGCATGTATTACGCTACCGCTTCCCAGGAACAATAGCCCTTTAAAAAAGGCGTGCGTCATTACATGAAAAACCGCAGCTACATAGGCACCACTTCCCACAGCTAAGAACATATATCCTAACTGACTTACTGTGGAATAGGCGAGTACTTTTTTAATATCATTTTGTTTCAGGGCGATGCTTGCTGCCAGTAATGCCGTAGCTACCCCTATAATGGCAACAATATTCATAGTAACAGGGGCCATGGAATACATAATATTACAACGGGCTACCAGGTAAATACCAGCAGTTACCATCGTTGCGGCGTGGATAAGGGCAGAAACGGGCGTAGGCCCTGCCATCGCATCGGGTAACCAGGTGTACAAGGGTATTTGGGCACTCTTACTGGCTGCTCCAACAAACAAAAGCAAGGTTACGGCTAAAATATCATTACTACTTAGTTTTGCTAAGGCCGTTGGATTTAAGATCTCGCCAAAGGAAAGTGAGTTTAATTTTCCTGCCATTATAAAAAAGGCAATCAGAAATGCAAAATCACCGATGCGGTTCATAATAAAGGCTTTAGAAGCAGCCTTATTATACTCGGTATTTTTAAACCAGTACCCAATCAGCAGATAAGAACATAAACTTACCCCTTCCCAACCCATATATAAAAGCAGAAAGTTTTCGGCCAGCACCAAGAGCAACATGGCGAAGATGAACAGATTCATGTAAGAAAAAAAACGGCCAAAATGATCCTGAGTTTCCTCGTGCATATAAGATGTGGAGAAAATATGGATGAAAAAACCTACTCCTGTAACAATTAAAAGAAATAATGCCGAAAGTTGGTCAATCTGAAAGGCAAAGGGAACTTTTAATGCGCCAACCTGAAGAAAGTCGAAATACTTCACAACGGCAGCCCCATGCGCTTTTACCTCAAAAAATAATAAGCCGCTTAATAAAAATGAAGCTAACACAGCTGTACTGCCAATGATTCCGATCAGGCCTTTAGATAAATGCTTTCGAAAAAGACCGTTTATTAAAAATCCTGCAAAAGGAAACAAAACCGTTAATAACAAATACAATTTCATTAAACGTAGTTATTGGGTTACTCAGTTATGGGTTATAATTACTAAAAAATAAAAATCTCAGTCAAAAATAGAGATGAACTTATTAAAAACCAATTTCTTAATGCTTCAACCTGTTTAAAAAATTAATATCCACGGAGTGAATATTTCTATACATCATTACAATAATAGCCAGGCCCACGCTCACTTCGGCGGCGGCAACCACCATTATAAAGAAAACAAACAACTGCCCATCGGCGCCGGCCATAGCGTTGGTAGCCGCACCGGTAGCATGGTGCATTTTAGAAAAGGCCACTAACAATAAGTTTACCGAATTGAGCATCAACTCAATGCACATAAATACAATAATCGCATTGCGGCGGGTTAGCACCCCAACCACGCCAATGGTAAAAAGACTTAGTGCTAAAACGATATAATAATTAACAGGCATCTTTACTATTTTACAATTTTCTGTTGCGTTATTTTTGTTTTTATCCGTCGGTTTTTTGGGGCGAGGCAGCGTCTTTTTTCGCAAGAATTACGGCACCTACCATAGCGCTTAAAAACAAGATACTTGCGATTTCGAAAGGCACTACAAAATTGGTAAACAGTTCTTTACCTAAATTTTTAACCAGCCCTATGTCGCCACTGCTCATGGCAACTGCATTTTTAGCAATTTCTGTGTTGCGCAAAGCGGCCACCAATACCAACAGCAGGCATCCGGCACCAATGGCACCAATCAGGTACATGCCCCTTTTCTTCAAAGCTCCCAACGGCTTATTGATGTTCATCAGCATGATCACGAACAGAAATAACACCATAATGGCGCCTGCATAAACGATGATATTCACAATGGCCAGAAATTGAGCGTTCATGAGTACATAATGCCCCGAAATGGCAAAAAAGGTTACAATCAGCCATAGAACGCTATAAATTGGGTTTTTGCTTGTAACCACCATCAGGGCGCCTCCTAATGCTGTGGCCGCTAATAACCAAAATAATATTTGTGTAATGCCCATATTTGAAACAAGTTAGTTCTCGGTTTTTATTTTTCTTTCTTTTTTAATTGTTCCCAACGCTTTTTTATATTCTTCGGGTTCATGAATTGGATGGGGAATTAATAAATCTTCTTTTGTATAAATAAATCCTTTGCGTTGATAATTGGCGGTAGCGTGGGTTTTGGTTAAATAAATAGCGTCTTTGGGGCAGGCTTCCTCGCAAAAGCCACAAAAGATGCAGCGCAACATATTAATTTCGTACCGGGCTGCATATTTTTCCTCCCGATACAGATGCTCTTCATCGGGTTTTCGCTCGGCTGCTTCCATACTGATGGCTTCTGCCGGGCAAGATAGAGCGCAAAGTCCGCAGGCGGTA
>JBDHYK010000287.1:0-4154 GCA_039811305.1 Niabella sp. | reverse complement strand
GGGCGTTGTTGGAGTTTTATCTTCCATAATTCATATACTTTTTGAGGTTCAAAGGTACCACTATGGGTTTGGGTAAAATATGACTTATGTCAGGTTTAAACATTTTATTCGTTAGCTTTTCCCACCCGCTTTTTTTTAAGATTTTTGAATGGCCACCTCGTTTTCGACAATCTGTTTTACCTCATACACAGCAGTGAACAAGTATTTTCTGCCGGTTGCTATTTCGAAACATTCGTACCGTTTGGTTCGTTTTTTTCCCCTGCGAAATCTTCTGCCTCCTTTTATTTCAAATAACTCGCCTTCCTTGAGTTCTTCTACCAACTTATACCCATTGCGGCGGGTGTCATACCGGTACAAAACTCGCTGTAGGTTCTCTTCAGAACAAGTTGAGGCGCCGGGGCTTTCCAGAGTTTTTCGAAGCTCGCTTTCAATATCTGAAGGAAACACGTTTTTTTCAACAAATTGCACCAGTATATTGCCATACACTGTTTTCCATTCCTTTCCATGTGCCAGAATTCTTTTGCCATATTTTTCAAAGGCAACTAAATGTGCCAGTTCGTGCAGCAAAGTAACCAAAAAAGCATATCGGTTCAAATTGCCATTGACGCTGATTTGATGGTGGGAAGCGAGTCCCCGATGTCGGTAATTTCCTAAAATAGAAGCTCTGTGCTTTGCAATGGTCAAATGCACTTTGTAATACCTGAGATAGGCCAGTACCGGTTCATAAGTATCTGGCGGCAAATAATCCGATAATTGCGACAGGGGTACTTCTTTTTTAGGCATTTTTGTTTTGGTGCAGTTTTTTTCTAAGAATAGTTACTTCCATCGCAGAATAAATGGCATAAATCCCCAGACAAAGAAATAATGAAACTGTATGTACTTTTCCCTGTTGTAGATAGATGTATAGGAAAGCTGCAAGACCCAGCGTTAACAAGCGGATTAAAAAACCAGCGTAATAGCTTCTTACGAACGCATGCGGATTGGAATTCTTTAGCGCTTTCAGCGAATTTTTAAGGGTAAAGAGCGAAATCACAAATAACAACAGGTTTGCAATCAGCAATAACCGGGTATCAATTTCATGTTGAGATAGAAACTCGCGAAACAACAGAGTGAAGCAGGTAAATCCAACAAAAAAAGCAATCACTGCGCGTAAGGGTTTCATCGGGGTTTCATTTTTTTGGGTCATGAATATTTTTTCTTTTATGGGTTTCTTTAATCAACTTATAAAAAGTACCAATTAATACCAGCAAAGGTAAGGTGATGATTAATAGGGGCGACAGCGCCCATTTTTCATCTAATTTTATACCGGCATACACTGCCAAGCCCAGCAACCCCAATAATTGAGAACTCAGCGCCATATAACGGATCCAGGGAGATATTTTACTCATTTTCAATACGATATAATTATAAATTCTGTTAACATTCCAGTTCAGTTACCGCTAGTTTCAAAGGGGTAAGATACAAGTTTACAGCTTTATAAAAAACATTGGATCAATTTTTGATTTTTAACGAAAGAAACAATTACTTTTAGCGATGGGTTTTGCAATTTCAAGGTTGCCTGATCCGTCTGTTATTTAAACTATAAGATACATGAAGAAGTCTGTGCGTATTTTCTGGAAATTATTTTTTACCGGCTTAGGTGCGTTTGTAACAATTGTATTGTTGGCCAATTTTGGAGTTTTTGGCAAAATGCCTTCCATGGCGGAATTAGAGAATCCCAGTATGATGCAGTCATCCGAAGTGTTTGCTTCCGACGGAACTTTAATGGGTAAGTATTATTTGCCCAATGGCAACCGCATTCTGGCAAAATACCGCGACATTTCGCCCAATATTGTAAACGCACTTATTGCCACCGAAGACAAACGCTTTTATGACCATGCAGGTATTGATATGCGCGGTACCTTACGAGCCGTGATGCTGCTGGGGCGGGAAGGCGGTGGCAGCACCATAACCCAACAATTAGCTCTGGCACTCTTCAATCAGCGGGCGTCTAACCGAGCTATTCGTGTGATACAAAAACTTAAAGAATGGATTATTTCTGTAAAATTAGAAAGAAACTTCACTAAAGAAGAGATTGTGGCTCTGTATCTCAATGCTGTGTCTTTTAGCGATAATGTTTATGGTATCCGAAACGCCTCACGCACCTTTTTTCAGAAAGAGCCCGACAGGGTAAATGTAGATGAAGCGGCCCTGTTGGTAGGCATGATTAATGGTCCCGGAATTTATAACCCCCGGCGAAATCCTAAGGCCTCTCTGGATCGAAGGAACCTTGTTATTAGCCGAATGGTAGAAAACGGAAACCTTACCGGTTCAGAAGGCGCCCAATTACAGGCCATGCCCATCAAACTAAATTATAAAAAATTAGAAGAAGAGATTGGCTTTGCGCCCTATTTCAGAGAGGTATTGCGCGATGAAGTAAAAAAGGTTCTGAAAACAATATCCAAACCAGATGGATCTACTTACAGCATTTATGATGATGGTTTAAAAATATATACTACCATCAATCCGGTAATGCAAATGTATGCCGAAGAAGCCGTAGCCACACAGGTGCCTTCTCTGCAAAGAGCGCTGGTAAGGCAAGGCTTTATAAAAAGTGGCGCCGTATGGAAAGGCAGGGAGAATGTGTTGGAGAAAGCCATGAAATCGAGCGACCGATGGAAAAACCTGGCTGAAGACGGACTGACGGACAAAGAAATAAAGGCCAGTTTTAATGTAAAAACACCCATGAAAGTATTTGCCTGGAACCCTAATCGGGAAAAAGACACCGTTATGACACCCATGGACTCCATAAAATACCACAGAGCCATGGTACAAGCCGGGTTTATGATTATGGATCCGGTAACCGGCGAAGTAAAAGCCTGGGTGGGCGGTATCAGTTTCAAAACCTTCAAATACGACCACGTCAACCTGAATACGAAAAGGCAGGTAGGCTCTACCATTAAGCCGCTGTTATACGCACAGGCAGTTGAAGAAAGAGGTTTTACCCCCGAAACTCCTGTGATTGATGCACAGCAAAACTTTGGGGGCGGACAATTGGTTCCCGCAACCGGCAGAACCTGCACCGGGCGTTCCATGACGATGGCCTCAGCATTAGCCTGGTCTCGCAACTGTGCCACCGCTTATATTATGAAACAAGTAGGCCCTGCACAATTTTCTGATTTTTTAAGAAGAATCAATATTCCTACAAAAGTACCCGCATTCCCGTCTGTTGCACTGGGTGCTGTGGAATTGTCTCTATTTGAAATGCTATGGAGCTACACCATTTTTGGGGGGCGTGGTTTTTCTACAAGGCCCTATTTTATCAGCCGCATAGAAGACAGGAACGGAAATGTTATCAAACGGTTTGATTTGAATGTGAACCGAAAAGAAGCCATTAGTGAAGCCGCTGCATATATTATGACCCGTATGATGCAGGGGGTTGTGGACAAAGGCACGGCCGCCGGACTCAGAGCCCGCTTAGGTGCGGCAGAGCTGGCCGGAAAAACAGGGACCACCAACGACAACAGCGATGCCTGGTTCATGGGCTTTAGCCCCCAACTGCTCGCAGGGGTTTGGGTAGGTTGCGACGACCGCTTTATCCGCAACGAAGGGAGTAGTGGTTTTGGGGGCGCCGCTGCAAGGCCCATCTGGGAGGCCTTTTTCAAAAAGGTATATGCTAATGCTTCCCTGGGTATTATTAAAGACGAAAAATTTGCAGAGCCTCCCTCATTAGAAAACGACATCAGTATGGCCGACCCGTCTTTGTACGTTACAGAAGAAAACCCCGAACCCAGCGCCGAAGCCAAGGATGTGGGTGTGGGAAGCGAAAGTGATTATATGCTCAATAATAACGAGTACATAGGACCCGAGTCAAAACCGGTAGAAGAAGATCATGAACCCAAAAAACCGGTAAAAGACACGGTAAAAAAAGAAGCTGTAAAACCCGTGGCAGAACCACCCAAAAAGAAAAAGAATATCTTCAATAAAATCTTTGGTAAGAAAGATAAAAAAGATAAAAACAAGCCCGAACAAACGGAGCAGGAAGAATAAACCCTTTAGCCCACATTGCAGCAAAACGATCCCATTTGTTAAAAACAAGTTAAAACATGGTGGTCTAAACATGAAGAAACAAGTCGTAGATTGTGTCAGCATCGTATAAACGCTTTCAAAACAAA
>JBDHYK010000286.1:0-4178 GCA_039811305.1 Niabella sp. | reverse complement strand
TCAATGAAAAAGCAGCGCTTACCCGAACAGAATTGTTAAAAACCGAAAAAAACCGTACCCCACAGGAAATTGACACCATGATAGAGTCGGGTAAAAAGAATTTTGCTATTATGGCTACCTCCGTTACAATATTTCAATACCTGTTGATTGGAGCAGTGGTTACGGCTGCCACAGCAGGAATTCTATCTTTACAAAAGAAAAAATAATTATGGAACTATCGGTTGTTGTACCCCTTTTAAACGAAGAAGAATCGCTGCCCGAACTATCTGCCTGGATTGACCGGGTGATGACAGAAAACGGATTTAGCTATGAGATTATTTTTGTAGATGACGGCAGCACAGATGATTCCTGGAAGGTAATTCAAAATTTAAGGACGGCAAACCCCTGCATCAAGGGTATAAAATTTCAACGCAACTACGGTAAATCAGCCGCTTTAAACGAAGCGTTTAAAGTTACACAAGGCGATGTAGTAATTACAATGGATGCCGACTTACAAGACAGCCCGGATGAAATACCCGAACTATACCGTATGATTGTTGAGGACAGATTTGATATGGTCAGCGGCTGGAAAAAGAAGCGGTATGATAATACCCTTACAAAAAATATTCCTTCAAAACTGTTCAATGCCGTTACACGAAAAGTATCTAAAATTAAGCTTCACGATTTTAACTGCGGCCTAAAATCCTATAATAAAAAAGTGGTAAAAAGCATTGAAGTTTATGGTGAGATGCACCGGTACGTACCTGTGCTGGCAAAATGGGCTGGGTTTAAAAAAATTGGCGAAAAAGTGGTAGAACACAGAAAAAGAAAATACGGCGTTACCAAGTTTGGCTGGGATCGGTTTGTAAATGGTTTTTTAGACCTGATGTCCATCACCTTTGTAGGTAAGTTTTCCAAACGCCCCATGCACTTTTTTGGAGTTTGGGGGTCTCTTTTCTTTCTGGTTGGGTTTGTAGCGTCTTTGTTTTTAATTGTTTCTAAAATCATCAACTGGGAGTACGCCCTTACCAACAAGCCTACTTTTTACATTGCGCTTACAGCCATTATCATTGGGGTACAATTATTCCTGGCCGGTTACATTGGAGAACTGATTTCGCGTAATTCGGCTACACGAAATTTATATCTGATAGAAGAAAAAGCCGGGCTTTGAACTTCATTGTCTCGCAATTATCAAAACAGAAGTAATACACATGAAACGTATCAATCTTGCATTGCAAATAGTGCCATCGGCATTGCCCAAAGAAACCGCGTACAGCATTGTTGATGAAGCCATCCGGGTGATTGCTGCCTCTGGTTTGAAATATGTGGTTTGCCCATTTGAAACTGTAATGGAAGGCCCCTACGAAGAAGTGATGAAAACTGTAGAAGCAGCCCAGGAAGCCGCTTTCAGGGCGGGTGCCGAAGATTTGTTGGTTTATATAAAAATACAACGCAGCAAAAACAACGATGTAGCAATTGAGGACAAGACCAGAAAATACCAGGGATAAAACCAGTCCTTCATGAGTTATTCCCTCTTTCAAATCATTTGCTGGAGCTGGGCCACCGCTGGCGTACTTGCTTTTTTGATCCTTCAGTTCAAAAATGCCCCCTATGGCAGATTTACAGATAAAAGCTTAGGAGCCACCATGGACAACCGCCTGGGTTGGGTGATCATGGAGGGAGTAGCGCTTCTTTGCTTTCTGTATTTTGTACTGGCTTATAAAACTTCCTATTCCTTGGCAGAATGGGTAATGATCAGCCTCTTTTCATTTCATTACCTCAATCGAAGTTTTATTTACCCATTTCGTACCAAAACCAAAGACAAGCAAATACCGGTTGCAATTGTTTTTTTAGGGGTTTTTCACAATATCGTAAACGGCTTTTTATTAGGATATTATTTTTCTCATTTTGGCAGCTATGCAAATAGTTGGATGGGTTCTTCTCCGTTTATCCTGGGCCTGGTCATTTTTGTTACGGGCATGGTTGTCAACTGGCATTCTGACAACGTTCTTATCCGTCTGCGCCAGCCGGGTGAAACCGGGTATAAAATACCACAAAAAGGAATGTTCCAATACGTGTCGGCAGCCAATCTTTTTGGTGAAATGATTCAATGGAGCGGGTACGCGGTTCTTACCTGGAGTCTTCCGGGGTTTTGTTTTGCCTTCTTTACAGCCTGCAACCTGGTACCCAGGGCAAGGGCCGTACACCGTTGGTACCAGCACCGGTTTGACAACTATCCAAAAAACCGGAAAGCTGTTATTCCTTATCTGTTATAATCTTTTCGAAGTGAACCGCCGAACCTGATTAATATCATTAATTAACTCGAGCTTTTTTGCTAAATTTGCAGTCTTGTTTAATTCAATCCGATTATTTAAAAATAAAAAACTATCATAATGAAAAAGTATAGAGCCGGGGTACTTTTTGGCAAAGAGCTGGAAGCCCTCTACAATGATGCAAAAGACAATAATTTCGCGTTACCTGCAGTAAACGTAGTGGGAAGCGATAGTATTAACGCAGTATTGGAAACCGCTGCTAAGGTAAACTCTCCTGTGATGGTGCAGTTTAGCAATGGTGGCGCCCAGTTTATGGCGGGCAAAGGAATGCCCAACAATAACATGGAAGCCAATATTTATGGTGCCGTGAGTGGTGCCTTACACGTGCATAACATTGCCCAATACTATGGAGTGCCCGTAGTGTTGCATACCGACCATGCTGCAAAAAAATGGTTGCCCTGGATTAGCGGCCTGATCACGGAAAGTGAAAAGTTTTATAAAGAAAAAGGACAGCCTTTGTTCAGCTCGCACATGCTGGATCTGAGCGAAGAACCTGTAAAAGAAAATATTGCCACTTCCGTTGAGTTTTTCAAAAGGATGGAACCTCTTGGTATGAGCATCGAAATAGAATTAGGAGTAACCGGTGGTGAAGAAGACGGTGTGGACAATACCGATGTGGACAACTCGAAACTGTACACCCAACCCGAAGACGTATGCTATGCGTATGAAGAACTTAGTAAGGTAGGTAACCTGTTTACAGTAGCCGCAGCATTTGGAAATGTGCATGGTGTTTACAAACCCGGTAACGTGCAGTTGACCCCGGTAATTTTGAAAAACAGCCAGGAATATATTCAAAAGAAACATAATACTCAGGAAAAACCGGTTTACTTTGTGTTTCATGGAGGTAGTGGCTCGCCACAACATCAAATTCGGGAAGCTATCGGATACGGTGCTATAAAAATGAATCTGGATACCGATATGCAATGGGCTTTCTGGGAAGGTGTTCTCAACTATTACAAAAAGAACGAAGCCTACCTGCAAGGTCAGTTGGGTAACCCCGAAGGAGACGATAAGCCTAATAAAAAATACTACGATCCACGCACCTGGTTGCGCAAAGGAGAAGAATCCTTCGTAAAACGTTTGGAAGTAGCTTTTGAAGATTTAAACTGTATTAACAGAAACGCATAATATTCAACCATTTGAATCTTAAACACTGCGGGAAGATAGTCCATCATGGACTATCTTCTTTTTTTAGTTACAAAATATAAAGTTGCGGAAGTAGAATACTGGGGCAGAACTTGCCCTTCAATTCAGCTAAAGCATAGAAACAAATAGGCAAACCCCTCGAAAAACAAATTCGGGTTACGAACCTGCCTGGGAGATTTCTTCGTTTAACGGTTCGCCTGCAATTAACCAGCTATTTCATTTGCGCAAATAAATCCGGGTAATCGGTTATAATTCCATCCACCCCCATCTCCTTTATTTTCTGAATTTCATCAAGAGTGTTCACCGTCCAGGGAATTACCAAAACTTTTTTGCTATGAAAACTTTTAACCAGTTCAGGTGTAACCAGTGTGTATTCGGGGCTAAAAACATCAGGCAGGTAGCCTAATTCTTCAATATACCCTTCCGTAGTTTTCTTATTGGTTTTTGTAACCAAAAAGGAGGTTTTTACCCTCGGGTATTTCTTATGAACGTATTGCAGTGCCCTTATATCGAAGGACTGTATCATCGTACGGGCTGCAATGCCTTTTGCGAGAACGACTTTTACTGCTTCATCAACAAATTCTTCAAGGGAGGTGTAAGTTCTGCCGTCATTTTTTGGTTGAGATTTGATTTCAATATTATAATGGTTCACGTGGTGTTTTTCTTTTGCATACAATTCTACGGCATCTATCAAATCACTTAAAAGAGGTTTGGAAGCAT
>JBDHYK010000285.1:0-4192 GCA_039811305.1 Niabella sp. | reverse complement strand
TCGCAAGCTATTTCCGGCGGGAATTACTATCAGCGGTCTGCTTGGCAAATCATCTTTGAATAAGGGCTTGCGCCAGAATCCCCCTGTCGCTGGAGCCATTTACTCTGCGGAATGAGAAATAAATCTCCCTGATAGGTGGGAGATCCCTCCCTGGCGCAATAATAGACGTTTTTAATGCCAATTAAAGGAACATTGTTTTTCCCACGCACCCAGAATTAAATATTGGGCGATACACAACCCTGTTCACCAGGTTGAAAACTGCGAAAAAATAGAGGGAACCCAATAATAGGAGAAAAAAGTATTATTGTTCTTTGGGAGCTCCGGTATCAGGATCAGTAAGTTCGGGTTTGAAAGCAGTAAGAATATTACCCTCGCTACTATGCAGTCGGAAAAAATTTTTAGAAATTTTTTCTATGATCCAATAGTTTTCTCCAGAAAGCATATTCGTAATTCCACCAACACGCCTCAGAAATAGGGTGTCTTTTTTAATGGAAAATACAGCTTCTTCAGATAGATAATCTCGTGTAAACTTCATCATACTGTCTCTGAAATAAATTTTCCCAACTGTGTTCATATTATCTAATAAAATAAGTTCCCATTTGCCCTGTAGAAGTTTGTATTCTTTAGAATGATGTTGTTTACAGGAAAAAAGGGACAGTATAACTGAAGAGATCAGGAGTATTGCCAAAAAAGAATTCTGTTTGAACATGTGCGCAAAGGTAAGGTAAAAAAATTATTTTTTTTATTGGATGGAAGATTTAACAATATATTTTAGGCAATTTGTAAGCACAGTACAGTAACTTTGCAACTTTCTGAAGAAAGACCACAGATTTGGTGTAAAATGCAGAGAATGTAATATTAGTCCGCTGAAGCGGTCTCAATTTTTAGTACGTAAATTTTAAAATTATATAAATGATGAAAAAATTTTTAATTTTTGCAGTTCTCGGAGCTACTTTTTGGGTATCCTGTAAGGACAGCGATAAAGAAAAGGCGGAAACGGAAAATGAAGCTCTTTTTCGCCAGGAGCAGATTCGCGACTCGATTGATGCGCTAAACAGTGCAGATTCTGCGTTAATAGAAGCTGTTTATGCTGACAAAACCACCGTTAGTGTTAAAGATATTGCGCCTGCAAGTGACACCAGTTTTACTACCCGATCCAAAAAATTCTATAGGAATGATGCCAATAGCACCGAAAAGATGGCAGTAGTTTTTGGGGTAAAGCCAAACGACCAACTCGGCGTGGCATTAGTGCAGATTGAGGGTCAAAAAGAAGTGTACCGGCTTCCTCAAACCGAAAATAAAGGCGGTATGATTGGGGTATATTCCGATGGAAAGGTAACAATGAAACAAAACTTAAAGAAAGTAACGCTTACTATTGGTGGTGTAACCCAAACCTATACCCAGATTTTATAGTAATCTAAAATCAAATTTCTATTTAAGCTATAATTAGCAGGGAAGCACCCTCTGATTATAGCTTTTTTTGTGGGTGTCGTTGATTATTCCACAAGTTTCACCTGAAAACCTAAACGCATAAACGGTTGGGGGCGGGTATTGGCAAATATATCCACGTGCTTCACATTTATGGAAAGACCCTGCATATCCGTTTCGTACCGAACCATAATCTTTCCTTTTGCACCGGGCGCAATGGGTTCGGCAGGCACATCAAAAAGGGTACAGCCGCAACCGGCATCCACTGAATCAATTATTAAGGGTTTGTCCCCGGTATTTTTAAAGTTGTAGGTAATATCCATCCCCGGCCCCCTTTTGGCCACCCCCAGGTTCTGAAAAACCGGATCCAGCCACTCGATGGTTGTAGAGTCGTTGGGGCCAGCAATGATTTTATTTTTGAATTCCCGTTTAAACTCGGGGGTCGGCGCTGTGGATTCGTTTTGTTTTGGTTGATGCTTACAGGCGTAAACCATGATACCTACCAATAGGAGAAGAGGAAATAGATGCTTCATATGATGAATAATTTGTTGAGTGAAAGAATTGAAAACTTGTATATTTTTGATGGCATTGGGTGAAAAGGAACACAAAACAAGCTGGTGGAACAAGGGAACAGTACCCGGTAGAAATGGGTAACTGGTTTTACTCTCTCAGCTTTACGGTAAACGTCAATTGCGTGTAGGCCAGGGGCTTTGTGTTGGCTTTTATATCTACGTGGCGCACATTTACCGTATTTAAAGACTGGTCTTTAGAGTCGTAGCGAACCACAATTTTCCCTTTTTTACCCGGCGCAATGGGCTCTTCGGGTACATCAAACAAGGTACAACCGCAGCCGGCAGAAACCGAATCAATAATTAAGGGCTTGTCGCCTGTGTTTTCAAAAGCATAGGTAATTTTCATTATCGGCCCTCTTTTGGCTTCGCCCAAATCCTGAACCGTGGGGTCAATCCACTCAATAAAGGTAGAATCATCAGGCCCGGCTACTGTTTTACTTTTGAATTCTTTTTTGTAATTGCCCGATCCCGCATCTCCACAGGATGAAAGAAAAAGAACTACGGCAGTAAGGAAAAAAAAATACTTCATCGAAATAAATAATTTAGAACTTATTAAAAAGAATTGCTACAGCTACAAATTTAAAAGAAATAAACAAAATATTGTGATAGTGTTTTTAGTCGGGCTTCCCATGAATACAGGATAAGATTCCTCACTTCGTTCGGGATGACGTTCCCTCATTCCTCTTCGTTCCATTCGGGATGACGCGCTCAATCCACTGCGTTTCATTCGGGACGATGAGACTCACCCAAATGCCTTTATCTTTGCCGGATGAAAGTATTAATGGTATGCTTAGGCAATATTTGCAGAAGCCCGTTGGCAGAAGGGATTTTACAGAAGAAAGCTGCAGAAGCCGGATTAACCTGGCAGGTTGATAGCGCCGGAACCAATGGCTATCATGTGGGTGAACCACCCCACCGCCTTTCTCAAAAAGTAGCTCGAATGCACGGCATTGACATCAGCCAGCAACGTGCCCGTTCGATTACCGCCCTTGATTTTCAGCGGTATGATAAAATATACGCCTTAGCTGAGGATGTGATACAGGAAATAAAACACCGGGTGGGCGCTAAATTTGACGCTTCGAAAGTAGATTTACTGCTGAATGAGTTGTACCCCGGAGAAAACAGGGATGTATTTGACCCCTGGTACGGCGGTGAAGAAGGGTACCACCAGGTATTTGATCTGGTAGATCGGGCCGTGGAAGCCATTATAGAAAAGTATAAGAATCAATAGAAAAGGAGTTGGGCGTAATGGGTATCCTTAACAATGCCAGCCGCTCTCAACCAGAAATCAGGTAGCATACATGAAACCATCCATACCACAGGGCACCCGCGATTTTGACGCAGCCACCGTACGTAAACGACAATATATTTTCAGCGTTATTAAAAGCGTATTTGAACTATTTGGTTTTCAACCCCTTGAAACTCCGGCGATGGAAAACATAGATACCCTGATGGGTAAATACGGGGAAGAAGGCGATAAGCTTATTTTTAAAATACTGAATAATGGCCTCGAACATCCTGCTAAAGCTCAAAAAATTGACGCCGGTATTACAAATATTAAAGAAGGAAAATGGAGCAAAGACCTTACAGAGCGTGCTTTGCGCTACGATCTTACCATACCGTTTGCACGGTATGTGGCGATGAATTACCAACAACTGCCCTTACCGTTTAAACGCTATCAGATGCAACCGGTCTGGCGCGCCGACCGACCCCAAAAAGGGCGCTACCGCGAGTTTTACCAGTGTGATGCCGATGTGGTGGGCAGCCTTTCGCTGCTGAACGAATTAGAACTGGCCCATATTTATGCTACCGTTTTTCGACAACTTAGAATCCCGGTAGAAATCCGGATCAATAACCGAAAAGTACTGGCTGCCTTAGCCGTTCTCTGTGGCGGTACCCATCACCTGACTGCGATTACCGTTGCCATTGACAAGTTGGAAAAAATAGGCATCGAAGCCGTAAAAGCTGAACTGATCGAACGAGGACTAAACCCGGCTCAAATAGATACGATAGCTTCATTTTTACAGATTAAAGGCAATAACGATGAAAAGTTATTGGCTCTGAAAGCGTTGTTTGCAGGAAATGCATTAGGCGAAGAGGGAATTGCGGAACTCGACTTTCTCAATTCAAAATTTGACAGTACCAACCAAAGCGAGGGTGCCAACCCTGTACAGATTGATCTGACCCTTGCC
>JBDHYK010000284.1:0-4203 GCA_039811305.1 Niabella sp. | reverse complement strand
GGTGTAAGAAAATGTTCAGAGCCTACAGAAGCGCTCAGCAACATCCAATCCATCCTATTGATGAAAAGCCGACCCTTTGTAAAAAGAAAATCTGTAGTACACAAACCGGAACTCAAAAAAATTGAAACTCCCTATTTACGCAGGATTGCGTCTGGATAGCTGCAATGTGGGTTAGAATACACGCCAGCTTGCTTCAGGCGCTACTTATCTTTCAATATCCGAAGCTCTTTGGGGTAATAATTGTTTACGCGATGGGGAAGTACATTCATCCAGCCAAGGGGCAGGTTATTGTAGGTTGCTAATTGCCAGCCCTTTATAGAATTATCAATATTGAGTTCTTTACGCTGCAGGTAGCTTATTGCTTGTTCTTTGTTTAATGCCACACGGGGTATCTCGGGTGCCAAATGGCAACTTAAAGCCAATGCATGATCTGGAATTAATTTTTCCCGAATAAGCTGTCCCACAGCAGTTCCCGAATAGATACCATTCAGGTGCTTTGCTAAGAATTCAAAATCAACTAACAGGGGTTCGGGCCAGGCAAAGACCGTGTTGCCAAACTCTCTGAACACAAAATTTTCTGTTTGTGAAATCCATTTTTGTAGTACCTGGCGGTTTGGTTGCGCGGTCAGCTTGTGTTTTACGCGGGCGGGATGGGCGGGCTGAGCTTTTTCTTTTTTTCTGAAAACAGCAATAAAAAAACCCTCTCCTTGTAGCTGGTAGGGCCAAAAACGATAACAGCAGGTTCCTTTGGGGGTAGAAACAGAGGTGATATTCCAGCTTGCATCGGTTTGCAAGGGAATACCGTCCATTTCAAAATCGGTCGTAATCCAATCAGTAACTGCTTCGTTTTCTTGCGGTGAATAGGAACAAGTAGCGTAAATGAGCACGCCTCCTTCTTTCAGTGCCGGAATGACGTCTGCCAAAATCCGTTGCTGGCGCTGGCTGCAGAGGTTCACTGCGCCCTGGCTCCATTGTTCCACCGCCTTGGGGTCTTTCCGAAGCAATCCGCTGCCGCTACAGGGTGCATCTACCACCACCACGTCAAAATAATGGGTCAATTTAGCAAAATCACTGGGGTCATTATTTGTAATAAACACGTTGTGGCTACCCCATTTTTGCAAGTTTTCTTTTAATACCGGCACGCGCGAACGAATCGTTTCATTACTCACCAACAGGCTATCTTTGCTAATAAGTGATTGAATATGAGTGGATTTACCCCCCGGTGCCGCACAAAGATCCAGTACTTTAAGAGCTTGTGAGAGATCGGCTGTTTGTTGGAGGGCCTGCTCCAAAAACATGCTGCTGGCTTCCTGCACATAATAGGCTCCACCGTGAAACAGGGGATCGAATGTAAACGAAGGCCGATCCTTTAAATAATAACCTTGCTGTGTCCAGGGAATTTTACCGGAGATCTTGTTTTGAAAGGGTAATTCTGAAAGACGTTCTATTTTTTTGGGATGGCACCGTATGGAGGTTATCGTATCTTCTCCCAAATGAACATCTATAAACAATTGTTCATCAAAATCTTTGATGCCATTTAAGGAATTTACCAAGGCCAGTGGAACTTGCATCTGCGAAAATAATTAATCTGATCGCAAAAACATTCAATCTAAAACATCACTTAACCCAGAACCCCAATATTTGGGTATTACATTTCGGAAACTTTGGTCCTTCAGGTGGTGAATGAACTGTATTCGCCCTTAGCCAACAGGGTAAAAAGGAGCAGATCGTACCAATTTTGCATAAAAAAACCTCCCAAAAGTGAGGTTTTTATACAAAGTTATTCGAAAAAACGAGTTATAAATTTTTCACTTCGCCTGCCAAATCCTGCAATACCTTTTTGGCATCGCCGAAGAGCATGGAGGTTTTGGGTCGGAAAAACAGATCGTTTTCAATCCCTGCATAACCGGGTTTCATGCTACGTTTTACTACGATAACAGATTTTGCCAGTTCTACATCTAAAATAGGCATTCCATAAATGGGGGAAGCAGGGTCTGATTTTGCCGCGGGGTTTACAACGTCATTGGCCCCAAGGATTAATACTACGTCTGTGGTTGGAAACTCTTCGTTGGCTTGTTCCATTTCCATCAACTTTTCGTAAGCCACATCGGCTTCAGCCAACAGAACGTTCATATGTCCGGGCATACGGCCCGCTACCGGGTGAATGGCATATTTTACTTCTACACCTTTGCTTTCCAATAGTTTTTCCAACTCATGACAGGCATGCTGAGCCTGTGCAACTGCTAAACCATATCCGGGCACAATCATTACTTTAGTGGCATAAGTCATTACTACTGCGGAGTCGCTGAGGCTGATTTCTTTTGCTGTTCCCTGTTCTTTACTTCCTCCGGCAGCGGTTGCTTTGCTACCTCCTCCAAAAGATCCGATCAATACATTGGTAAGGGAACGGTTCATTGCGCGGCACATCAACACCGTTAGTAAGGTTCCGGCTGCACCCACCAGAATACCACCGGTTAGCATCACTTTATTATCGTAAATAAAGCCTCCGCAAGCTGCGGCCACACCGGTAAAAGAGTTCAACAAAGATATTACTACCGGCATATCGGCTCCACCGATCGGAAACACGAAGAACAAGCCGTAAATTAAGGCCAGAACAAATACTACGTAGAACAACCATGCATTTTCGGGGCTGTAGGCTGCAACAAGGTAAACAGAAAGACCGACCATTGCAAGTAGTATCAAAATATTCACAATATGCTGACCGGGAAAAGCAAAGTCTTTAACACGACCGTCTAATTTTCCCCAGGCAATCATACTGCCTGCAAAGGAAACAGAACCAATAATAAGGCCCAGAAAGATAACGGTTAAGAATCCGGCATGAACTTCTGTGCCAGAGTTATGCGCCAAATGGTCGTATTCCACTATAGAAATAAGAGCAGCACAAAGGCCTCCCATTCCGTTAAAAAGGCTTACCATTTGCGGCATTGCAGTCATCTTCACTTTTTTAGCAACTACTGTACCCACAACAGAGCCTATCAGGATACCTCCAAAAATCCAAAGGTGGTTGCCTAATCTTTGGCCGGCATCGTCCTGATACAGGAAAATGGTACCTAAAATAGCGATAGTCATACCCGCTGCGGCTAAAAGGTTTCCGTTTCGGGCAGAAGCCGGGTTGGAGAGCATTTTAAGCCCTAAAATAAATGTTACTGAACCAATAATGTAACTGAGTGTAAGTATATCCATTTGAGAAAAATTCTAAATATTAAATTCTGATTGCGAGTTTTGTAATTTTTTATCTGCCTCGGTCCAGGGCAGGCAGCCCTATTTTTTCACCTGCTCGTTCTGTATTCGCTGTCAACAAGGCTTTTGGTTTCCTCCAACACTGCTCTTATGCAGGCGTTTTCGGCACAGTAGCCATTGTGGTTTGGCGGGTCTCCCTTATTATTTCTTTTTCTTTTTAAACATTTCGAGCATCCTGTCGGTTACCACAAACCCTCCCACCACGTTAAGGGTGCCCACAATTACGGCCAGAAATCCCAAAATAAGAGCCAGAAGGTTGTCGGACTCTGCTTTTCCCATAATAATAATAGCGCCAATAATAACAACTCCGTGAATGGCGTTAGCGCCACTCATTAACGGGGTGTGAAGTACACTGGGTACCCTGCCAATTACTTCGATGCCCACAAAAACCATCAAAATAACGATATAGATGATTTGCTGGTTTGCTGTAATCCATTCTAACATAATGTCTTATATTTTAAATTCTGGTTGTATATTTTATGATTGCATTCTTTCATGCACAATTTTCCCTTCGTGGGTTATGCAGGCGCCTTTCACTAATTCATCCTCCCAGTTCAGGTGGAGATTGCTTTCTTTATCAATAATGAGTTGTAAAAAGTTCCAGATATTTTTTCCGTAAAGCTTACTGGCATCCGATGGCATAGTAGCCTGAAGGTTACTATTGCCCACAATAGTTACACCATTATGTATTACGGTTTCATTATTTTTTGTAGCGGGAGTATTGCCTCCGGTTGCTGCGGCAAGGTCAATAATTACCGATCCGTTACGCATGGTAGCTAACATTTCTGCTGTAACCAAAATAGGGGCTTTTTTTCCCGGTATCTGAGCGGTGGTAATTACAATGTCGGATTTTGCAATACTTTCAGCAATTCTTTGCTGTTGTTTTTGTTTATAATCTTCGGTTTGCTCAACTGCGTACCCACCGGCTTTACTGGCATCGGC
>JBDHYK010000283.1:0-4218 GCA_039811305.1 Niabella sp. | reverse complement strand
AAATAAGAATAAGTATTGATTATCAATGAATTATGACCGCACTAAATTTGATGGGGACAAGTCAGGAAAGTGTAGCGGTTTACTTTGTAGCAGCACCCAAACTCATAAATAACATAGCAACAAACATTAGCCCAATTACGGCCAATATTAAAATCCCCACTACTTTGAAATAAGTGGAAAGGCTCGTTAGCCCCTGGCCTAATTGTCCTGGATTGTCTGTGATAATTGCTTTTTTGGCGAGCGTGGAAAAACGATACAACAAATAAAACAACAGGCCATTAATAATTAAAGAAAAAACAACAGAAAGAGCAGTGGTAGATCCTACAAATTGTAAAGTGGAGTCATTAAATCCTTCTTTCTCAACAAGCTGAGTTGCAGATTTTGGTTTATAAAAATAGCCGATCGCACCAATAATAACATTTACAATGGATATAATAGCTACAATTCCGGCTATTTTGGCCGTTTCGAATAGTTGGTTTTTGGTGTAGGAGTCCCACCCGATACGTGTATTATTTTGAAGATCCTGCTGTTCTGTCATTTCAATAGGTTTACCAGGTTAGAAAATAAGCCCAGGGTTGCCATAATAGCCAAAACCCAAAAGAATCTTTTTAAATATAAAAATCCCTCCGCAATCAGTTGGGTATTCTTTTCCATCACCGCTCTTACAAAAAGTGTTGACGCTTTGAACAAAAAATAAAGGAAGGCTGCCGCCACAAAAAAGAATATAAAAAACACAAAGACCAGGGCGCCATACAGGCCTTCTATTTTTACGGGGAAGGCGTTCATGACGCCGGTAAGCACTTCTTTTCCGCTAATCAACATGGTTACCACCACAAAAGCACCTATGCCAAACCCTATTATTGCGATGAAGCGCGTCCAACGACTTATCGCTATTAAGGCAGTTTCCGGTTCAGTGGGTGCTGGAGTATGGGAGGAGGCCGGCTCGTTTGTATCTTGCATGAAATAGTTTTAGGAACGCAAAATAAATAAAGCTGATTGAATTAGAAAAATTATCCGGTAAACAGTTTTCTTAAATCGCTAATCCCACTTGTTTTTTGTTGAAACAGCATATTTTCCTGCTCCTGTAAAAAACAGGGTCATAGCTCCAAAGAAAAACAGCCCCTGCAGTTCCAAGGCCCAGGCTCCTGTTTTTGTAATGGCGCCCAAGCCATCGGGTTGCACTAAAAACATAATCACCAGCATCATGCCAGCCACCAACAAGGCACCTACCCGGGTACGGAACCCCAAAATCAGCATGATGGGTGCCAGTATTTCGGTTATATAAACCGTATTGGCAAGTACCGATGGAATACCGATCCCTTCAAAAGTAGTTTTTACGCCGTGAATACTGTTTTTCAGCTTGGCAATACCATGAAAGATGAGCAAACCACCCACCGAAAGACGCAATAGAAGCAGTCCAAAGTTTAAATTTTTCTTCATTTTTATTAATTGTATTAGTAAAATATTATCGCCATCCGCCACCTAAGGCCTGGTACAACTGAACCATTGCACGCAATTTACCATATCGGGCGTTAATATAACTCAGTTGTGCCGTAAGCTGGTTTTCTTCTGCCCTTAGTACTTCTAAATAATTTGCAAACCCTTGATTCACAAGATCCTGGGAATATTCTTTTGCCAGTTTATAATCTTCAAATTCATGAAGTTTGATCTCAGTCATTTTATTTTGAGTTTGATAAGAGTAAAGAGCGTCCGACACTTCCCGGGTGGCTGTAAGTAAAGCTTTGCGATAGTTCAGATATGCGCTCTGTTGGTTGGAGAGGCTCACTTCATATTGTGTGCGCAGCTTCCGCTGGTTCAAAACCGGTTGTAACAACGAACCTGCCAGGTTGCCAAACAAAGAACCTGCACTAAATAAAACATCAATATCCACACTCTGAACGCCCCCGGAGGCGCTTAGTCTTAAACTGGGATAAAAATTAGCTTTGGCTACGTTGGTAAGTTCAAAAGCGTTCATCAACTGATATTCGGCCGTCTTCACATCGGGTCGGTTTCGTAATAATTGTGCGGGTACACCCACAGCCAGATCGGATGTAATTTGTTGAATATCAAGTGTATTTCTTGGAACAGACTGAGGAGACACGCCCAATAGGATGCTAAAAAAGTTCTCTAACAGTTTAATAGAATTGTCAATAGTAAGCAAGATGCCCTGGGCGTTATAAAGGAGTGCTTCACTCTGTTTTACTGCCACCTCGGTTAGGGTTCCTGCTTCTTTCAGCGCTTTTGTAGTTTCTAAGTTTTTTTTGCGGGTTTCAATGGTGGTTTCTGTAATTCTCTTTTGCTCATCTAAAGCCAATAATTGGTAGTAGCTGTCGGCGATAGTGGCTACCAGCAAAGATTTTACGCCCTGATGAGCCGCTTCGGTTCTCAGAAAGCTTGCTAACAGGGCTTTTTGATTGCTCCGGATTTTACCCCAAATATCGGCTTCCCAGCTTAGGTCGGCGCCAATTTGATACTGTACTACTTCCTGGCGATTGCCTGCAATTCTTCCAAATTGTGTGTTGACCGAACCCGATTGGAAACTGAGTTGCGGACCCACCGACATCGTAGGAAAAAAACTGGCTTTCCCCTGCTTCATATAGGATTCTGCCACTTTTATTTGTTCAATTGCCATGCGAATATCGAGATTGTTGTCTAAAGCTTTTTGAACGTAGCCCTGCAATAAATCGTCGGTGAACAATTCTTTCCAGGACATATTTGCAATACCTGCCGTATCGGCGACAATCTGGTCGGTGCGGTAATATTTTTCGTCCACCACATTCGGGCGTTGATAGGGTTTTACAACCGAACAGGCTGTAAACACCAATGCCAATAACGCGAAAACAGAAAGTAGATGAATCGTCTTCGACGCATTGCCCATTGATTCAAAATCAGTCATTATTGAAACTCGTTGATCGCTTTTATATTTCTTCTTCATAAGATATTTTCACCTTTATTGGTTTTATTTTCTCTTGTAACCACTGAAAAATCACAAACAGCACGGGTATCACAATCACACCTAATGCGGTTCCCATTAATAAGCCGGCCGCAGCGCCGGTACCGATGGATTTATTACCTGCTGCGCCAATACCACTTGAAAAAACAAGGGGTAACATCCCAAAAATAAACGCAAAGGAAGTCATTAAAATTGGGCGAAAACGGGCTTTGGCTGCATTAATGGCTGCCATTGCGATACTTTCACCCTTGCGCCGCCGTTGGGCACCAAATTCTACAATCAGAATTGCATTTTTTGCCAAAAGCCCTACCAACATAATCAGGGCAATTTGAAAGTAGATATTATTTTCAAGGCCGAATAATTTCTGCCCAATAAATGCCCCCATTACCCCCGCCGGCAAAGAAATAATTACCGAGAGCGGCAATATATAGCTTTCGTATTGAGCGGCCAGGATGAAATACACGAATATCAGACTGAGTAGAAATATAACCAGTGCCTGTGAGCCTGCTGATATTTCTTCCCTTGTCAATCCGGAAAAATCAATACCGTAATTAGCCGACAGGGTTTCCTGGGCCACCTCCCGAACCGCTTGGATGGCATCCCCTGTACTGTAGCCTTCGGCATTGGCACCCGTAACATTTACAGAGGAGAACAGGTTGAAGCGTGTTGTGGATTGGGGGCCATAGACCCGGTCCAGCTCAACAAATTGCGACACGGGTGCCATTTCGCCATTTGCGGTTTTCACGTAAATAGCATGAAGACTATTTTCATCCATCCGATTTTCGGGCAATGCCTGAACCATTACCCGATACTGCTTGCCATATTTGGTAAAATCAGCAGCATAAATTCCACCGATATAACCCTGCATGGTGTTCAGAATATCTGAGACACTTACTCCCGATTCGGTAGCTTTTGGCACGTTCAACACCATTTGATACTGCGGATAATTGGTATTGAACGAAGTTTGTGCATATTGTACTTCAGGTCGTTTGTTGAGTTCTGCTAAAAATCTTCTTGCCGTAGCATCCAATTCCTTAATTGCGCCACCCGATTTATCTAACAAAGAAAATTCAAAACCGCCGCTGGTACCAAAACCGGGCACACTGGAAGGACCAAAAAATATCATCTTTGCCTCCGGGATACCAGCTGCTACGCCAAACAATTTTTTTGTTATATTCTGAACGTTCTCTTCCTCGTTTTTTGCTCTTTTGTCAAATGCATCCAACCTTACAAAAGCCAGACCAAAGTTACCACCAGAGCCTCCC
>JBDHYK010000282.1:0-4249 GCA_039811305.1 Niabella sp. | reverse complement strand
AAAAAAATCTACTTTATGAGAATATTATTTTGCTTGTTATTGGGAGGCATCGGGTTCAGTCCAGCCTATTCACAGAGTTTCAACCCGGTAGAATCTGTAAACACCCTGATGGGAACCATGTCCAAGTACGAAATGTCGAACGGCAACACCTATCCTGCCATTGGTCTTCCCTGGGGAATGAACCTTTGGACGCCACAAACCGGCAAAATGGGTGATGGTTGGATTTACCGATATGATGCTGATAAAATTGTTGGCTTTAAACAGACCCACCAACCCAGCCCCTGGATGAACGACTATGGATATTTTGCCATGATGCCTGCAACAGGGAGCCTAAAGTTCACAGAGCAGGATCGGGCCAGTTGGTTTTCTCATAAGGCAGAAGTTGCAAAACCTCATTATTATAAAGTGTATCTGGCCGATGCCGATGTAACTACTGAAATTACTCCAACAGAACGGGCCGCTATGTTCCGGTTCACCTTTCCTGCCGCCGATAGCGGATCCATTATAATTGATGCGATTGACCGGGGTTCCTACATTAAAATCATCCCCTCGGAGAATAAGGTAATCGGTTACTCTACCCGAAACAGTGGAAGCGTACCTGAAAATTTCAAAAACTATTTTGTTATCCGGTTCGACAAAAAATTTGATTTCGACCAAAGTTGGAGCGAAGGAAGTTTTTCTGCGAAAAGAGAGGTGCAAAGCAAACATGCTGGCGCTGTGATTGGGTTTAAAAACTTAAAAAGAGGCACTGTGGTTACAGCGAGGGTGGCTACTTCCTTTATTAGTTTTGAGCAAGCGGAACTCAACCTTCAACGCGAGATTGGAAATAAATCTTTCGACGCTATAAAAAATAGTGGAAATGCTATTTGGAACAAAACGCTGCGCACCATTAAAATATCGGGAGGCAGTGATGAAGATATCCGCACTTTTTACTCCTGTTTTTACAGAATGGTGTTTTTCCCGCAGAAAATGCACGAAGTGAACGCTGCAGGCCAGGAAATACATTACAGCCCCTATACCGGCAAGGTGGAGAAAGGGAAAAAATTTGCTGGTACTGGTTTTTGGGACACGTTTCGGGCCTTGTATCCATTTCTAAATTTACTGTATCCTTCTGTATGTAAAGAAATGCAGGAGGGGCTTATCAACGATTATATTCACGGAGGCTGGTTGCCTGAGTGGTCGTCTCCGGGTTATCGCGGCATTATGGTGGGAAATAATTCAGCCTCGGTGGTTGCGGAAGCCTACCTGAAAGGCCTGCGGGGTTATGATATTCAAAAGTTGTGGGAAGCCCTGGTGCATGGAGCTAATAACGACGGGCCGCATGCTACCGGAAGAAAGGGTGTGGAGTTCTACAATCAATTAGGCTATGTTCCTAACGATGTGGGAATACATGAAAATGTGGCCAGAACTTTAGAATATGCCTATGATGATTATGCTATTTATGCATTGGGAAAAGCATTGGGTAAGCCGGCTTCTGAAATTGATATCTATAAGCAACGAGCCATGAATTATAAGAATTTGTTTTATCTCAAACATTTACTTATGGCACCCAAACAAAAAGATGGCCGGTTTGCTTCTTATTTCAACCCCTACGCCTGGGGCGGCGATTTTACAGAAGGCAATAGCTGGCACTACTCCTGGAGTGTGTTTCAGGATATTGAAGGCCTTAAACAACTCATGGGCGGAGACGCCATGTTTATCAAAATGCTCGATTCTGTGTTCATCATGCCACCCGATTTTACAGGGTCGAAGTATGGAGGCATCATTCATGAAATGAGAGAAATGCAGGTGATGAACTTTGGGCAATATGCACACGGCAACCAGCCCATTCAGCACATGACTTATTTGTTCAACTATACCACCCAGCCCTGGAAAACCCAGTATTGGGTACGCGAAATTATGAACCGCTTGTATCATAGCGGACCCGATGGGTATTGCGGCGACGAAGACAATGGCCAAACCAGCGCCTGGTATCTGTTTTCCGCGCTTGGGTTTTACCCGGTTACGCCCGCAGGTACCCAATATGTTACAGGTGCGCCCTATTTTAAAAAGACTGAAATAACCTTTGAGAATGGGAAAAAACTCACGATTTCTGCGCCTGCTGCCAACAGGCAAAATAAGTATGTAAGCAGTTTGTCTTTTAATGGCAAACCAGTATCAAAAAATTATTTGGATCATTTTGATTTGTTACGAGGTGGTACGATTACAGCTTCCATGAGTGCGGTTCCTAATAAAACCAGGGGAATTTCAAAAAGCGCATATCCGTTTTCCATGAGTACCAACCCATAGTAAAGAGCAGCCTTTTTGTATGGCTTTTAACAAAGACGGGCTCGGTGGTATTGATGAATTTGTTTTCGATCTGTTTCAGTAAAAAATGGTTTGAAAGGGATATTTTTCGGGAAAAAGTTGATGGGGCTCCATACAGTTTAAGCCGGTTTTTTATTACGGGGAGATGATTTGAGAAATCTACCTTTCAATAAAAAATCAGTACCAATGCAGCAGAAATCCGAGAAACCCGCGACAATTAAAAATTATTTTTTGTTTCTATCCGTTTACTGTTTATTTTAATGGTTTAAAACAAACCAATACAGATGTTGAATCCGATACTTGCCCGTATTAAAAATGCCAATTATGTTGCTAAGATGGTGCATATGGTTGTGGGGGTTTTTACCTACCCGGGCATTGCGCTGATCAACAAAATAAAAATAACCGGTACCGAAAATATTGACAAGCTACCTAAAAGAAATATTCTTTTTGTGAGTAACCACCAGACATATTTTATGGATGTGATTACTTTGTACCATATTTTTTCGGCAGTAAAATGGGGTAAAAAAAACAAGCTGGGCTTGCCTTATTACATGCTCAATCCCTTCACAAAAGTAAATTATGTAGCTGCCGAACAGACGATGAAAACCAATTGGATGACGCGCTTGTTTATGTTGGCCGGCGGCCTCACAGTACGGCGTACCTGGAACGAAGCCAGTAAAGAAAAGCGTTCGGGGTTGGATCCATCGGATACCCGAAAGATAGAACGATCCTTAACCAGAAACTGGATCATCACATTTCCGCAGGGGACAACAACTCCCTATGCTCCCGCCAGAAAAGGAACCGCCCTGATAATAAAATACCACCAACCCGTTGTAATTCCTGTGGTGATACAGGGTTTCTCAAAAGCATTTAATAAAACCGGCGTTCTTATAAAACAAAAAGGTACCCAGCTTACGGTAACCTTTAAAAAACCCTTGGAGATTGATTATGATGCCTCGGCCGAAGACATTACAAGGCAGCTGATGGATGCAATAGAACAGAGTAAAACCTTTATGCCGGATGCATTAAAACAGGAGCCCTAAGAGCACTCTTTATTGCAGTTGTTCTACTATCACACTCTTTTTAACAAAGCCATTTTGCATCCAGGTAAGCCGATTGTTTTTGTAAATCTGCAAGGCAGGCACCCCTCCGATATTTAGTGCTGTAAACAATTTCTGGTTTTTGTCGGCGTCAATCCGAATCAGTTTAACTTTGTCCTTTAGTTCCTGCTCAATGTCTTTCAAATAAGGTTCCATTAGTTTGCAGGGCGCACACCAATCGGCGTAATAGTCCACCAAAACCATTTTATCCGAATTCAGCATATTTTTAAAATCCTCCACAGTAAGCCCCGAAGGAGCTGTTTCTGTGCTTTTTTCTTCAGGGTAGTAGTTGGCTCTCCATTGTATCATACCGCCGCCTAAGTCTCTTATATGTTTAAACCCTAAGTCTTTCAGTTTTGCCGCAGCCTTGCCACTACGGTTTCCACTCTGGCAATATAGATAAATGGGTTTCTCTTTATCCAATATTTGGATTTTCCCTTCAAAATCCGGTGCAAAATAATTGATATTGATTGCCCCGGTTATATGCCCCTTTTCATATTCTGCGGGTGTACGCACGTCCACCAAAACAGCCTGAGAGTCTTTTAAAAACTGGTCTTTAAAATCCTGCGCCTTTAGCACCAGCGACTCCTGCGCGCGAGTGCTCAATCCCAAAAACAGGAAAGCCATAACCATACTGGTCATAATAGTAAAAAAATGCCTTTGTGTCATTGTTCTGTTGATAAAAAGTAGTAACAAACTTGCCAGGAAATAGTTGAAAATTTTACACTGCCATCCGAACTTTTTTTCAAAAGCCTGGTTTTCTTCTATGAAAGTACTGATTTTACTGCATTCGACCATCAACCTATCGGAATAAAAGTCCTTTTCAAAAATTAAAAGATTTC
>JBDHYK010000281.1:0-4262 GCA_039811305.1 Niabella sp. | reverse complement strand
AAAGGTTGAATTACCTCCGTTTTGCGCTGCAGTGCCACCTGAAGTGGCCGGTCTGTTAGCTCCAACTCCTCCAGAACCTACAACTACAGAATAGTTGCCTGCTGATAACGTTAAAGTCATAGAGGCATAAGCGCCCCCGCCGCCGCCCCCGCCACTTAAACTAAAACTGTTGCCGCCCCCGCCGCCGCCGGCTCCCCAGGCTTCTACCTTTACACTCGTGCTATAACCGGCGGGTACTTCATAAACATAGGTGCCGGCGGTGGTAAATTCTTTGCTTTCCGGTTGCGCCATCGCTGTTGTTGACAAAAGGAAAACCGTACCACAAAAAAGGATTAATTTGCTTAAAAATCTCAGTCTCATTTTGAGTGTTTTAACTTGTTTGACAATAGATTAAAGAATTTCATGTGTTTTTTTCAAAGTACGAAAGAAAACAGATAAAATTTTTCTGCCAGGTTGTAAAAAGCAAAAGTAGAGAAACCCTGTGCTTAGATCCTATATATGGTGCCTTAAACTTAAAAAACTTGATTCAAATCAAGAAAAATGGCCCAAATTCAAAAAATAGGGGACATTACAGACCCCGGATGAGAGATTTCAGACAGAGAGGACGGCGAAAAAGCCTTAGGTTGTAAGAGTATTCCTCCGGTTTTACCCGTTTCGAGATACAAAATGGAGGATATTTTAAAAAAGCAAAAGAATTGCAGAACCGTGATTATTTTCTTTAAACAAAAGGATCGTTTCTATAGAATTGAACCATTTTATTGGTGGTGGGTTTCTGTGTTGTGGAAACGATCCTTGTAATAATTATCACTAAGCAACCGGCAGAATAATAGCATCTTTGCAGAAATAAAAGAATTATGCCGACAATTAAATTAACCACAACAGGGTTTAGAGACAAGATTTTTAATTACGATACGGAAAAAGAGTGGAAGTATGCGGGCAATTTACCTGCAATTGTAGATTTTTATGCCGATTGGTGTGGTCCCTGCAAAATGGTTGCTCCCATATTAGAAGAGCTTGCGGAGGAGTATGAAGGTAAATTGCTGATTTACAAGATAGATACCGAGGTGGAACAACAACTTTCAGCGGCTTTGGGTATTCAAAGTATTCCTACATTTTTATTTATACCAGCCGAAGGAGAACCTTCTTTGCAACCAGGAGCCTTGCCTAAAAATGCGTTTCGCCAAATCATTGAAGAGCATCTGTTGCCCAAACAAGAGGCGGTTGAAGATTAAGCAAATACGGTGCTTTTTCTTCTTTCTCCAATTTGCTGGCGCCACATGGCGTAATATAGACCTTTCTGGCTCAACAAGTCTTCGTGGCTGCCTGTTTCTACAATATCGCCTTTTTCCAATACATAGATGGTATCGGCGTGCATAATGGTGCTCAGGCGATGGGCTATGAGGATGGTAACCTGGTAGTTTTGAGAAGACACCTGGCGAATAGTTTGTGTAATTTCTTCTTCGGTAATGGAGTCGAGGGCGGAGGTAGCCTCGTCGAATATGAGAATATTTGGCTGACGAACCAATGCGCGGGCAATGGAAAGGCGTTGCCGCTCGCCACCTGAGAGTTTCAGCCCTCCCTCGCCGATGGTGGTGTCTAATCCTTTTTCTGCCCGCTGAAGAATATGGGTGACGGCCGCTTTCTTTATCACGTCGGTTAAAGCAGCTTCGTCCGCTGCCGGGTTCACAAATAAAAGGTTTTCCCGGATGGTGCCGGAAAACAACTGTGTGTCCTGTGTTACAAAGCCAATCTGTTTTCGCAGATCCTCAAAGTTAATTTCTTCTTCTTTCAAGCCATTGTATAGAATAGAACCCGTTTTAGGGCGGTACAGGCCCACTAACAACTTCATTAGGGTGGTTTTGCCAGAACCCGATGGGCCTACAAAGGCGATTGTATCGCCGCGGTTTACTGTAAAACTGATATTATTGATGGCGTTTTGGCTGGCTGTGGGGTGTTGAAAACTCACCCCCTCGAAACTTAGGGTTTCTATAGCGCCCAGATGTTTGGCATTCACGGGCAGAGGTTCGTGTGGCTTGGCCATAAGTTCGTCAAAATTATTGAGAGAAGCCTCTGCTTCGCGGTAGTAGAGAATGATATTGCCAATTTCCTGCAAAGGGCCAAATATAAAGAAGGAGAACATTTGCATGGTAGTCAATTGTCCCACGTCTAATTTGCCTGCGTAAAGCACATACATCAGCACAAACAGAATAATTTGCCGCAGGGTGTTTACAAAAGTGCCCTGCACAAAGCTGATGCTTCGGATTCGCTTTACTTTGTTAAGTTCTAAACCCAGTATTTTATAGGTATTCTTGTTCAGTCGTTCTACTTCCTGATGGGTGAGCCCCAAGCTTTTAATCAATTCGATATTGCGCAGCGATTCTGTGGTGGCGCCTGCCAGGTTAGCGGTTTGGGAAACTATCTGGCTTTGTACTTTTTTAATTTTTTTGCTTAACAGGTTACTGAAAAAAACCAATAAGCCAATTCCCCCAAAATAAATGGGAGGCAGGCTCCAGTGGATGCGGAAGGCATAGATTGCTACAAAAATTATTCCCACCACGATGGGGAATAACACATTGATAAAGGAATTAATGAACTTTTCCGTATCGGTTCTTACTTTTTGAAGAATGCCGAGGGTTTCTCCACTCCGTTGGTCTTCAAAAAGGTGGTAGGGCAGCTTCATGGAATGTTGTAGCCCTTTTGTGAAAAGGCTGGCGCCAAATTTCTGTACAATCACATTAAAAAAATAATCCTGAAACGCTTTTGCAATGCGGCTCACCATCGCCACTCCAATAGAAAGCAGGAGTAGATAACCCACCGCACCGGCAAAGTTCCACCAGAAAGGCTGGAAGGGTTTTGGATCCTTAATGTAATCGGCGGCCAGGTTAATGATGCGCCCTAAAATGATCGGATCAATCAATGAAAACCCAATATTGGTACCGGCAAGCAGCATGGTAAACACGGCCAACCACTTATAGGGTTTTATGTAATATAGTAAGGTTTTCATTCAAACAGTGCTTCCTTTGCTACCCGTTTCGAAAGTGCAATTGAAATGTAACGCAAAAAGTACGTATTTGTTTAAACCCCCACTTACACCAGACCAAACATGCCCTTGTTGAGCTGCTGTAACATCAGATTTTTGTGTTCGGCGGCCACCAACAAAGAAATATTGTGCCTGCTGCCGCCATAAGATACCATACGGATCGGTACATTTCGGATAGAACCAAACAGTTTTTTAACGATCTCTTCTGTTTCACTGATATTGTGCCCAACCACAGATATAATCGTTTGATTCTCATCTATTGTTACAGTTCCCAATGCTTCTAATTCTTTTAAAATCTGGTTCAGATGGTCGTGCGTGTCAATCGTAAGTGATACGGCAACCTCCGAGGTGGTAATCATGTCAATGGGAGTTTTGTATTTTTCAAACACTTCAAAAACTTTTCTGAGAAAACCGTAGGCTAACAACATTCTGCCACTTTTTATTTTGATGGCAATAATATTGTCTTTTGCTGCTACGGCTTTTACTCCCGAACCTGCTGCTTCCTGGGTAATCAGCGTGCCTTTTGCCTCAGGATCCATTGTGTTTAAGAGGCGTACCGGTATTTTATATTGTTGGGCAGGCCAGATGGATGCAGGATGCAATATTTTGGCACCAAAATAGGCCAATTCGGCGGCCTCTTCAAAGCTTAATTGTTCTACGGGTACGGTATGATTCACAATTCGGGGGTCGTTATTGTGCATGCCGTCAATATCTGTCCATATTTCGCACACCGAAGCGTTTATGGCGGCGGCTATCAGCGAAGCGGTGTAATCACTACCCCCTCGTTTCAGGTTGTCCACTTCACCTTTGGCATTTCTGCAAATATAGCCCTGGGTAATCAATATTTTTTTATCCTGATTGTCATCTAACAGATGGCGCAATTTGGTTCGGATGCTGCCAATTTGTGGTTCCTCGTTTTCGTCAATGCTCATGAACTCCAGCGCCGGCAATAAGTTGTAAGACGCCCCGATTTCATGCAAATAGGTGGAAAAAATTTTGGTGGAGAGCAACTCGCCCTGAGCTAAAATATCTTTACTCAATGCCTCACTGAAGGAGATTTTTAGAATGATATTCAAAAAATCAAAATGCTCATCCACAATGGCTTTGGCCGTATTGTAATTTTCTTCCTTTTCAAAAAGTTCTTTAATGAAAGTGGCGTAATGCTCTTTCAGTTTGTTGATGGTTTGTTGGGCGCCGTTGCGATCCGTTTTAGCAATATTAG
>JBDHYK010000280.1:0-4303 GCA_039811305.1 Niabella sp. | reverse complement strand
TCGAATCCCGCCCTCACCGCAACTTAAATTCCTAAATCGTTGTAAATTAATGGTTTAGGAATTTTTATTTTAGTAGGGTGTCTAATTGTAGATGTTGCGCCTAAAAGAAATCATTTTTCGGTTGTTTCGTTTTTACCGACATTGCAGCGAACCCAACGCAAATAGAGTTCGATCATGGGGGGCATCATTTGGGGGCATTCAAAATTGTTGCACAAAATGAATCTCCTATTTAGGGTCATTCCGAACGAAGTGAGGAATCTTCCCCAATATTCAGGAGATCTCGCCCTGCGGCGAGATGACGCTCGCGACATTAAAAAATGGGTTTTCTGCCACGGCATCGAAGATAGACCCACTTAAAAAATAACCAGGCTCGATATTTTGTATTACAAGCACAACAAAAGTGCAACCCCTGGCACCACCCATACGCGTAAGATAGCCTTCATCATTCGTTTTCACGATACCCTCTACAAAGATATTGAAGTGGCCTGTGTACAACTATCGCCTTCATACAATTACAATGGTAGATAAATCCTCGGGGATACAGCGAATTCGAATCTCTTGTCCTACCGAAGGAATTTCAGCTTTATTCATCAGTGTTTTAAAATGGTGATACGAAATACTTCCCTGCATTTTCACCATCCCCCAAAAGTGTAATTGAACATAGCCACTTACTTCACTATCCTCCATAACCATATCAAGTACCCGGGCTGTTGCCGGCACGCCAGTGCGAAGCAAAAATTGCTGTTGCTGCAATTGTTCTTCATTCTTACGACTGATATTCCTTTTCCAAAGGTTTTCAATATGTTTAAATATAGAATTCACGATACCCCTTTTTTTGTTACGATTTCGAGCTACGGTACAAATTTGAATTATCGGTTACTGATGAAAAAATTTATGTACGTAAAACGTCTTTTACTATAATGAAGTGTGTTAAAAGTGAACTAAACTGTAATAAATGGCCACTGCCAGTAAGCGAAGTGCGCATAACCGTCAGCCAAAATCAGCGCAGCACAAAATAGTATCGGCAATCCAATTTGAAAAAAATCGGAATTTTGAATTTCGAATCCTGCTTAGTGGTTGAGCCATTTTTTAAATGTGGGTGCTTTTTCCCGGCTCAGGTCTATTTCGAATTTTTGGTTGGGGTCTTTCAACTTCACCAGTATTTTTGAATTTTCAACCGTTTTTACTGATTGTATTGCATCAATATTGATGATAAACTGCCGGTTTGCCCGGTAAAACTGTTCAGGATTTAAAAGTTCTTCCACTTCATCCAGCGTATTTTCCTCCATTAGGTATCTATCACCATTAAACAGGTACAGATAGTTCAAAACGTCTTTGGTAAAAAATGCAATATCCTTTATCGGTACCGGCATCAACTGTCTTTTGCTTCTCACCAGAAATCGCTCTTTGTATCGTGGGCGTTGCGTTGTTTCCAGGTTGATGAACTTCATCAGTTCGGAAATATCGGCTGAGGGGAGTCTTTTGTTTTCAATGATGGCAATACTTTTATCAATGGCGCGTTTTAGTTCATCCTCGTCCACCGGCTTCAGCAGGTAGTCCACTCCGTTTACCTTAAACGCCTGAATGGCATAATCATCGTAGGCGGTGGTAAATATAATGGGGCAGGCCAACCTGAATTGTTCCAGCAGGGTGAAGCTTACCCCATCGCCCAGTTGAATATCCATAAACAAAAGATCGGGTTCTGCATGATCAGTAAACCACCTTCGGGCCACTTTCAGGCTGGGTAGTATGTCAATTACTTCAATACGGCTATCTACCTTTTTTATCTTGCTTTCCAGATTGCGGGCAATTATTTCTTCGTCTTCTATGATTATTGCTTTCATGTGCAGGATTTTTTGTTTTTTAAATTTGCCACATGGAATGCCCTGTAATTACTATGGGGTTCGTATTTCTTAAATTGGCATTTCATGTGTAGTGCTTTTTTTTTGTTCAAATCAAAGGGAGCTTTATTTGATAGTACTGTTCCGATTCTTCTATCAATATCAATCGGGTAGTCAGGTATTGATACAGTTTCTGCAAATTGGCCAAACCCTGCCGGTTCGAGGTTTCTACCATTCTTTTTCTTTGCAGGTTGTTTCTTACCACTAAGTAATCCTCTTCCGTAACAATCTCAATTACCAATGGCGACTCCTGATCTACAATATTGTGTTTGATGGCGTTTTCCACCATGTTTTGAAGTGTTACCGGAGCTATTTTTCTATCCAACAAATCGTCATTTATACAAAATTTTACCTGCAATCCACTGCCAAATCGGGTTTGTTGCAGGTGGATATACCATTTTACAAACTCCATTTCTTCTTGTAAACTAACGGTTTCGCTTTCGCGGTTTTTGAGAATATATCGGTAAATTTTTGACATCTGGCTTAAAAACCCAGAGGCCATATTTTGATCGGTTTCTATTAATCCCGATAGAGAGGTTAGTGAATTAAATAAAAAATGCGGGTTCAGGTGTTGCTTCAGGTTTTCGAACTGCACCAGGGCTTTTTCCTTCTCCAGTGTTTGTGCCTTGGTTTCCAGGCTATGGATTTGCTTTTGCTTATTCATTCGGAATCGAATAGATAAGAATAAGATACCTGCAAAAAAGCCACTAATGAGCAACCAAAACCAGGTGGCTCTATAAAACGGTGTTTTGATATGAATCATCATGGTGCGCTGGGCTGTTTCCCATTTTTTGTTTTTGGAAACAGCCTTTACCCTAAACACATAATCCCCCGGGTTCAGATTGTTATATACAGCCTTTGCTCCCGCATCGGCGGTATTCCAACTTTTGTCGAAACCCTCTAACCTGTATTCAAGGGTATAAGGAAAATTATCGGCATTGATCAGCGATCCAAAGCTGAATTCCAGTTCGTTCTGATCCGGCTCCAGGTTTATTCTATTCTCCGACTGAATCAGGCTGTCTTTTCCGTCAATGTTTATCAGGCTAATAAAGGGTGGCTTTAATTCTGGTTTCATACCCAGCCGATCGGGGAAAAACTGAACCATATCTCTGTTCAGGGTAGCGTAAATAGTTCCATCGGCAGATACAGCCATTCGGTTATTATACGTACCATTATTTTGATACAATGGCAGCACAAAATTGCCAGAGGCGGTGCCATCGGCATTAAAAATATAAAAACGATTAAGCGAAGCCAGCCACACCCTGTCCTGTAAATCAATTGCCACAGATTTGATGAAGGCATTTCCCAGGGTGGTTTGCCCAAAAAACTGCATGCTACGGCTGGGTATATGAAAACGGTACAGGCCGGCTCCATTGGAAGCCATCCAGAGGTTTTGATGCCTGTCGGGTTTAAAATCCATAATATAACCAGACAGCTCTCTCGGCTTGTCTTTAATATAATAACTCATGCTGATTTCATCCTTCGTATTGATGCTTGCCAGCCAGCCAAACGCAGGTACAAACCAACCGTTTCCCACACTATCAAATTGAAGCCGATTGTATTCCACAGTTTGACCATCGGGCGTCACCGGGTTTGAAACCCGAAGCAGTTTGGCCTGGTTCAGGTTTCGGTTCCATTTAATAAATCCTTTTTTGGTTGTAAACCAGATATGGTTACCCTGCTGAACCAGCCGGGTGAAGGGGATAAATGGAACCCCCTCAAATTGCCGTTCAAAGGGCAAAACCTGTTTTGTTTTTTTGTTCAGCGTCCACACTCCTGTGTAGGTACATGCAAAGGGCTGCCCGTCCACAAATCGAATACCATGCACCGGACCCGGCAACTGACCCGCACGGTTTTTTACTGCCGTAGAGAAATCGAAATAGGAATATTGCCCGGTTTCGGGTATATAATTTATTACCGATGGGTTGTCTTCCGAAGCGATCCACCAACTGTTATTAACAGGGTCTATCGAAAATGCGCCTAATCTATCATTGGCAAATTCTTTAACACGATTGGCCAGGGTATGAACCGTGTAAGCATTTTTGGTATAATTACATTTCGAAATTCCTCCGCTTGTGGCCAGCCATATATTTTTGTCGGCATCTTCATAGGCATCCCAAAAGGAACTACCTGCAACGGAAAGCGGATTGTTTTCCTGGTTTGTTAGCACGATGGCTTTATCATTCAGGTACTCCAATACCAGCAATTTGTTATTCCAGGTACTGATCCAAAGCCAGTGGTTGCTGTCTTCAAAAATGGTTTGCCCAAAGGCACCATGAATAAATTTTCCTATGTTTATCCGATGTAAAATTTTAAGAGTTGCCGGATCAAAAGCAATGGCTTCGTGTGTTGTATTATCGAAGTACCAAAAATTGCCCCAGGGGGATGCTGTTATTGCCGAT
>JBDHYK010000279.1:0-4316 GCA_039811305.1 Niabella sp. | reverse complement strand
AAATTCCAAAGTAGCATTGCCAATAAACCCATAATAATAGCCTGTGCTGTCGGGTTTGTTGCGCACGATCAAACTGTAGTTCCCGTCTTTAGCAATGTCGAGATAATAAAGCAGGCTTAAACCCACACTGTCCTTAGAATTGTTCCAGTTGTAGGAAAGGTATTTAAACGATCCGGGCAATACGGTTCTGCTTTGTTCTGAACCGCAGCCAAAAAATACAAAAACAGAGACCAGGAGTAGAACCTTTTTCATGTGTGCCAGTTTTGTTCAAAGTTCCTAAAACTTTGCCATGTTTTCAAATAATAATCGTTCAAAAAAACCATCTTGTGGGCAGATGGCTTCCGTAGTTATAAAATTGTCATTTGCTTGAACTTGCTGAAGTTTCATCGTCTTTTAGGGGATCCGTAGAGGTCTTTTTTGCTTCCGTAGCTGCTTTGGCTTTTAAAGCGGCTTCTTTTTCCAGGGCTTGTCTTCTTTTTTTCTCGGCAGCAAAGGCTGCACGACTTTCTAAAGCGTCATCAAACAAACGGTTCCAACTGTTATTCAGATCCTGTTCTTTCAGGCCGGGATGTCCGGGTTCGGCCGATTGTAATAAGGCACCGGGTGCCGGGCAGGCTCTTACACATTCTTTACAATAGATACATACATAGGGACTGTAGTGATACTCTTGTTTGCCGGTTTCCATATCCTGCGAAAAAACAATCGCTCCTGGGGGGCAGGCCATCTCACATTTACGGCACCAGATGCACAGGGATTCTTCAAACACGATCAAACCCCGGTAATCGTCGGGGATATAAGTGGGCTGGGCAGGAAAGGCGGTGGTAACCGGCTTCTTAAATAAATTTCCTAAGGCATTAAAAAAACTTTTCATCAATACTGCGATTATTATTTTTCAAACTTTTCGGTGAAACGATTGGGTTCCTTTTTAATTATCGGGACGTACAAGACAAACAAGGATCGTAGGAACCGATAATGGCCGGAGCGCTGGCATACTCATTTTGAGAAAACCCGTGAACCATTGCGGGTACATTTGAAAAAGTAGGCGCCTTAATTTTCAACCGTTCCAAGATCTGCGTTTTATTCCCCTTGGCGTAATAGAATAATTCACCTCTTGGAGCTTCCAGCCGGTTGATGGCTTCGCCATTTGGAAATCCTTTAAAGTCCACAGCAATATCGCCTTCGGGTAATCCGTTTATTACATTTTCAATGATGCGCATAGAAATATATAACTCTTTCAGACGTACCAGGTTTCGGGCATATACGTCGCCCGTGGTTTCGGTAACCACTTCAAAACCTACTTCTTTCCAGGGCAATAGCTCCTCGGTTTCGTTACGCACATCTATGGGCACCCCTGCTGCCCGCGCAAAGGGGCCTACAGCACTCAAACGAAATACATCTTCTTTATTAATGACGCCTACGCCTTTATTTTTAAGACCCAGTGTATAATTATTGCTGTAAATGTCCACGAGCTCGTCTAACTGAGGTTTAAAGACTTTTAGTTTTTCCAGAATCATTTTTGCCACATCTTCTCGTAACTCTCTGGTAACGCCGCCAACAATAGAAAAATCGTATTGAATTCGGTTGCCACAAACAGCTTCCAACAGTTCCATGCTAAACTCACGGTAGGCCATCGTTTTCATAAACAGTGCCTCAAAGCCGCTATTTTCGGCCACGTGCGATAGGCAAAGTAAATGTGAGTGGATCCGGTCCAGCTCAATGACCAGCATTCGCAGGTATTTTGCTTTTCGAGGAATATCCAGGTTCATTAGCTTTTCAGCCACCTGAGAGTAGCAGGTCGTGTGCGAGATAGAACATAGGCCACACACCCGCCCCACAACAAAGCTCACTTGCCGGAATTTGAATTTTGAACAACAAGCTTGTTCTATCCCCCGGTGTACATACCCAACATTCGCTTCGGTTTTTATAATCTTTTCGTTTTCGGTAGTGAACTTAAAATGCAAAGGCTCCAACAGGGATATATGCTGAGCGCCAACAGGTATTTCGTATTGTGTAGCCATAATTATTTTTTCTTTCTTAAGGGTGCAGGATCGGAATCTACTTCTAACATAAAGCCTTTTTCGGCGCGTTCAATTGCCACACCCATCAAATCGGCAAGTTCTGCTTCGGCCACCCAGGCGGGTTCTACGCTGTCCCGAATACTGGGCACTTCAATATCGGCAGGCGCTTTGGTTACAAAAACTGTTTCGGTACAGGGGTGGGCATAATCACAAAAGAACCACTGATATTCAATGTCGTTGTTTCCTAAATCCACACCATTCATGGTAATGAAGTGGTGCTCATTGGGTTTATAGAACGCCGATACATCCTGCTTTACGGTTTCAAAATTTGTTTCTATTTTGTTCATGCTCTTACAATTTTATTATCCAAACACCTGAACGGGGTCGTTGAGGGTGGTTGCAATTTCTCTTCGGTTGATCTGTCCCTCCTGTTGCTTCGGTTTTTGATCCAGCCGAACTGAGCTTTCCATCTCTTTAGTTTTTTGTTCCAATTTAGCGAGTGCTTCAACCACACCAGCAATAATCTGTTCGGGGCGGCAGCCACAACCGGGCACATACACATCTACCGGAATATATTGATCTACGCCGCCTTCACAATTGTACATACCCCGGAACACACCACCGGTACAAGTGCAACTGCCACAGGCTACTACTACTTTAGGTTCGGGCATCTGAGAATAAATGTCTACCAACCGTTCCCGGGAGCGCTTGGTTACAGGGCCGGTAACCAGCATAATATCTGCTTGCTTAGGATTACCACTGTTAATCATTCCAAACCTTTCAATATCGTATTTGGGACCCAAACAGGCCAGAATTTCAATGTCGCAACCATTGCAGCCTCCAGCGTTGTAGTGCAAAATCCAAGGAGATTTCTTTCTGTATTTATTAAGGTTCATGAAGCTTCAATTGATTGTTTTACAATATATTAAACATGGTTAAAATTAGGTTTAGAAAGGCAATGGGCAAGGCCACCCATAAGCTAAAACGAAGCATTTGCTTGTAGTTGACTCTTGCTGTAGCATTATCAAGCGCATTGATATAAAGAAAGGTGAAAACGACTAACAAGAATCCCAACCAAACAGAACTACCTCCAAACATAAAAACAAGCAGATAACAGAACATATAATCTAACCATTTAGCAGTGTAAACCGCCTCGTAAAAAACACCTGAGAACTCCAATTCTACACCTCCCACCACTTCCTGATGTGCCTCGGAAACGTCAAACGGCGATTTTTTCAATTTTACCGGAAGAATCAGTAACAAAGCCACAAAGGCCAGAGGCATTTTGTACAGTAAAGGGGTTTCGCTGGCATAAATAGCTGAAATGTCGAAACTGTCTGTAAACATATAAGCAGAAACCGCAATTATCACCAAAACAGGTTCATAGGCCAATACACTTATTGCACTTCTGTTAGCGCCGAGGTGGCTGAAAATGGAGCGGGTGCTAAATCCGGCCAGGATAATAACGGCCGTGGATAGCAGATGCAGGAATATGACAAGGATAAAATCGCCGCCCAAGATAAGTACAGCCAACGCAAACCACAAAGAAATAAAATGTATGATTCCCAAAAAGGCGTGGGTACTGTGCACGATCATTCTGCGTTTATCTAAAAGTTTTAAGAAGTCATAAAAGGGTTGCAGTATCGGCGGGCCAATACGGCGCTGCATACGGGCTTTTACTTTTCTTTCCAGACCATAAATCAGTCCTCCCAGAAAAGGTGCTAACACAATTAATACGATCTGTACAATACTATTATTCATTCCGTTTTGTTTTTAACTGTCCAATTGTTGGGGTAAAAATGTTTTACGTTAAATACCCAGCTATAACTATCCCCAAAAACAACAAGATGCCTGCATAAACTACATAAACGCTTGCTTTTTGGGTAGAAAAATAGAAGGAAGAAAAATTATACGAAACATTTTCTCCACAGGTGTATTCTTTCACTCTGTCCACGTTTTTAAATCGTACAAACATGGCTATTATGATGCCAAAAGGCAGTAAAACCAAGGCTACCAGCATTGGAACCATTGGTAATTTTATATGGCCGATAAGCATGGACAGGCCCGTAAAACTTACGGCTACCTCTGAATGCATCAGATCGCGTGCCACTGGAGCAAAGTAGTCCACAATCAACCAGGGTAGTAATAGGGTGCAAAGCAGTACTATTATTACCAGGAAACTCATTGTACCCTGAAAAATGGGGTGCAATTTTTCAAATACAATTTTATCCTGCCGGCCTGTTCGGGAAATCATACCCCCCAATACCTTTAAATATAACAGGGAAGCTACCGCGCTGC
>JBDHYK010000278.1:0-4328 GCA_039811305.1 Niabella sp. | reverse complement strand
GGCGACAGAAACCTGATTTGCACCTGCGAACCTACAGAAATGTATGCTGAAGCCTGAATAGGATTGGGGTGAATGGCAAGAACCCCCTTTAAAAACGCGAGACAAAGAAAAATTGTTCTTCCCCATCCTGGGTTCAATCATGCTGCCGAGTGAGTTCAGTAGTATTACCGAAAATAAAAAAAACGCCCCGCATTGCGGGGCATTTTTCACGGTTGCCTGCTTTTGATTGATTGATGATTATTTTGCCTTATTGATTACAATAGAATCAAGGCTGATTGTTGTTTTGTTGATATCGTAAGCATCTACTTTCTCACCTTTGCTGTTATTTACTTCTAAGGTTATTTTATAATCTTCTGTAGGAAGGTCTAACAGGTGGAAGTTGCGAACGATTTGTACACCCGATACTTTTTCAGTATAAAGGATATTGTTTTTTGAGTCTTTTACAGAAATCCAGAAGGATTCGTGCGTTTTATTTGTTAATACTAATTGATACACCGGTATTTCATTCATATTGCCAACGTATTTAAGTTCTGCCGCAACTTTTTTAATATCCGATGCAAAAGCTGTTCCTGTAAATGAGATAGCAAAAAGTGTTACTAATGCTACTGCTATCATTTTTGTGTTTAATACTACTTTTTTCATAGTTTTTGTTTTTGTTTTTGTTGTTAATAAAATCTTTTTACACCAACCGAACCGTAACAACTGGGTTAATTTTTAATACCCAACCTGATGTTTTAGCTAAATTTTCAATTTCAAAATTGTTTTGTTCTTTGTAATTGATACTGCAAAGATGAGACTTGTAACCCACAGGTAAAAACTAAAAGTTTGAACTTTTCAGAGTCTTAAACAGTAGTAAAAAAAATGTACTGTATTGATAATTAATTAGTTACATCTAATGTGTATATGATACCCAATCGCTGTTTCAACATTGATTTCAGGGGGAAAAGAGGGAAAAATCAGGCGTTTTTGAGGTCAAAAAACAGCATAAGAACACTGACAAATGACATGTTTAGATATGTCAAATTGCAAAATTGTATAGCTGCATAACCCCTAAAAAGTCCGCAAAAAGCCGAAAATAACCGCAGTGCTGAAAATAGAGTTCCGATTCAGGAGTTTTGAGGATTCTAAAACAAGCCCATCCCTTTAAAAATGCTGTAAAACGGTTTTAAATTGTAATAATAAACTGCCAGGTAATTGAAAAAGGGTAACTTTATATGTGTGCCTACTTATTTAGGGTCTTTTTCTTATCGTTTCCAAAAGTGCCGCTAACTCTTTTACTTTTTCGGGGTATTGTAGTGCAAGGTTGTTCTGTTCCGAAGGATCTTTTTTCAGATCGTATAATTGGGGTTCTTTGTCATTTCCTGTTTCAATATTTACCAGACGGCTCAATTTTTCTCCCGGGTTGGGTTCAATATATTTCCAGTTTCCCTGGGTGATGGTAAGAGACCGAATACCTTGTTTTACCAACACCTCACGACCCGTTTTTGATTTTCCAAATAGCGCAGGAATTATATTTTCGCTATCCGGTGCATCGCCCTGCGGGATGGGCTGTTGAAGCATTTGGCTAAAAGAAGCCAGCAGGTCAATTTGACAAATAAGAGCATCGGAAGCAGCGGGTTTTACTTTTTTAGGCCAGTGAAGAATAAAAGGCACCCGGGTACCCGCTTCAAAGGAGCTGTATTTTCCACCCCGATACACCCCCCAGGGCTTATGTCCGTTTGATTTTTCAACAGCCGCGTCCTGATAACCATCATCCAGTACCGGCCCGTTATCGCTGCTAAAAATAACAATCGTGTTATCTGCAATTCCCAGATACTTTAGTTCTTTCATTATTTCACCCACTGTCCAGTCCATTTGTAAAATGGCATCACCACGATAGCCTAAACTGCTTTTCCCTTTAAACATAGTGGAAGGCATACGAGGTACATGGGGTTCTGTGGGTGCATAGTATAAAAAGAAGGGTTTGTTTTTATGAGTTCCGATGAATTGTTTAGCTTTTTCAAGAAAAGTGAGTGGCATTTCTTCGTCCGTCCAACGGGCCTTGTACCCGCCCGTCATCCAACCAATCCGTCCAATTCCGTTTACAATAGTATTATTATGTCCCTGCCCGGGAGAAGATTTCATCTTTAGCAGTTCGGGTTGTTCTTTGCCTGTAGGATCGTTGCCAATTTTTTTGTTATAATCTACAAATACCGGATCTGCCGGATCTGCTGCTATGAGATTGCCATTTTCAATAAAAACCGTGGGTACCCTGTCGGCTGTAGCCGGAAAAATAAAGGAATACTGAAAGCCTACTTCATTTGGGCCGGGTTTTATGGTAGTATTCCAGTTTTTTTCTACCGTGTTTCCCAAACCCAGGTGCCATTTTCCAACCAGTCCGGTAGCATATCCGGCTTTTTGAAACATCGAGGGTAGGGTGGTGTGTTCTGTAGGGATGATGAGTGCTGCATCCCCCGGTAAAATACTGGTTCCGGACTGTCGCCAGGGAAATTTTCCGGTCAATAATGCAAAACGCGAGGGCGTGCAAGTAGCAGAAGTACTGTGTGCATTGGTAAATCGAATACCTCCTGCAGCTAACTGATCAAGTTGAGGAGTTTGAATTTGTGTAGCGCCGTAGCAACTCAAGTCGCCATAGCCTAAATCGTCCACAATAATAACAATCACATTGGGTTTTAGGCCTACAGTTTTTTTCTGAGCATGTAAATAAGAGCTACTTACCAGCAGGAAGGCAGCAATGATAAGGATTCGTTTTTTCATATTATAAACAAGATAAGCGGGTGAAATGCAAAAATTTCGTGTTTTTTATGGAACACGGTACTTTCCTTTTTTATCATTTTTTTTCAGCAAAACGCTTGTCAATAAATTCCCAGTCCCTCAAATGGGTTCGCTGGTGCTCTTTTTTTACAATTGCATCAAATTTTTTGGCTAATTGCGAATTTTGAGCAGCAAGATCTTTTGTTTCGTGAGGGTCGTCTTTTAAGTTAAAAATTTCCCAGGGCGCATCTTTATTTTTATTCAAATTGCTTTTTACGCCTTTCCAGTCGCCCATTCTGATGGCAACCTGGCCTCCTTTTTCAGGGAACTCGAAGTATAAATAGGGATGGAGTTTTTGTTGTTTTATTTTGCTTAAAAGTGTGGGCAAAAAAGAAACACCATCAGTTGCGGTGTTTTTAATCTGTAGCAACTGGGCTAATGTAGGCATCAAATCGTATTGTGCAGAAATGAGGTTCGTAACGCCTGGTTGTATTTTTCCTGGCCATCGGGCAATAAAAGGAATTCTGATGCCCCCTTCATACAGATCTTGTTTTCGGCCACGCAGGCCACCGGTAAGATTGAAGTACTCGGGCTGTACACCTCCTGTGTTAAACGTGGAGCCATTATCACTGCTAAACATCACAAGGGTATTTTCATCTAATTTCAATTCTTTCAATAAAGCCATTACCCGTCCAATTTGTTTGTCCATATAGGTGATCATGGCCGCATAGGTGGAGAGAGGATACTTGCTGGGCGCATATCCGTTTTGGCCATAGTAAGGTTTTTCATCAAATTTTCCTATGTATTCTTGCACAGCTTCGTCCGGCGCCTGCAGCGAAACATGGGGCCCGGTATAGGGGAGATAAAGAAAGAAGGGTTTGTTTTTATTTTCCCGGATAAATTTGATCGTTTTCTCTGCCATTTTCGTAAGGGAATAGTCTTTGCCTTTGAAATTCTCAAAAGCGCTGTCTGCAGAACCTACCGGAATACTTCGATGTACCCTAAAATAAGGATTGTTTAATGTGTCCCATTTCCCATTTTCCCATAAGTGAGTAGGGTAGAAGTTGTGGGCTTGTTTTTGATCGTAGTAGCCATAAAAGTAATCGAATCCTTGCTCGTTGGGGTCGCCGGTATTATCGGCCATGCCCAGACCCCATTTGCCAATGGCACCCGTAACATATCCGGCATCCTTCATCATTCGGGCTATCGTATAGGTGTTTTCAGGCAAAGGCATTTGTCCTCCTTCGTTAAAGTCTTCAAAACCACCCAATTCGTAGTTGCCCCGGATATAGGAATGGCCGCTGTGCCTGCCAGTCATCAGCATGCAACGAGCGGGTGCACAAACAGGTGCTCCGGTGTAATGCTGTGTAAACCGCAACCCTTCTTTTGCCATCTTATCAATATGGGGTGTTTTTATTTTTTGCTGACCATAGCATCCTAATTCGCCGTATCCCATGTCATCGGCATAAATGTAGATGATATTGGGGCGTAAAGGAGCTGTTTTGGTTTTTTGTGAATGAGCCTGCAGGCTTAAAAATATTGCGACCAGAAAAATAAAATGCCTCATAAATAGA
>JBDHYK010000277.1:0-4386 GCA_039811305.1 Niabella sp. | reverse complement strand
TGGGAAATAAACTCGAAAAACCACCAATTAGGTTTGGTTCCGGTTTCTAATATTAATGGATTGATAACCAATATAAAGAACTACAATATTGAGGAGGATGACAGTCTCAATATTTTTGTTTCGGGAGATATTGTTCATAAGCTCCATACAACCTTATCTGTGCGGCAGTCTTATAAAGATACGTCGGGGGCATTTTTGATGAAGCTTCGAACAGGGCCAGTGAGCCTTCCAGAATTTAACACGGTATTAGTACCTCTTGAGGCCATTAAAGTTTTAAAAGGACATTTAGACAGCCTTAGTGTTGAAGCTTCGGGCAATAACGATTATTCGCTTGGCAGTATGCGTATGTACTATAAGAATCTGAAATTTTCGGTTTTGGATAAAAAGGATTTAAAAAACCAAATGGTTTCCAATAGGCTTTTTAGTTGGCTTGCCAATTCGTTTGTTATACGTCGAAAATATAGTGGAAAGCCCTCCCCTGTTTTCTTTGAACGCCATAAAAACCGGTCGGCTATTAACTTTTTAATCAAAATCACCCTGAGCGGCGTCAAGTCCAGTGCAGGTATTCCAGGTGTTAAGAGCAGAGAGAAAAAATATCTAAAACAAGTAAGCAAGAAAAAAACCTATTAGCCCACACCTGAATAAAGTGTTTTTTTTAATGCCCCTGCAGCCCGATGCACCTGCACAGTCCAATCATCAGCAGCCAGCCCGTCAGCACCATCCGAAATGTATTTCAAACAAAGAAAAGGAATACTTTCTCGCCGGGCTACCAACGCCAGAGCAAACGCTTCCATATCCACTACTTTGTAAACTGAAGCAGCATGGCGCATCTCAAAATTATCGCCAGTACCGCATATTGCATCCGGTACCCCTTCAAATTGCATCCCATACTCCAAAATAATGTTGTGCTCTGCAAAAGGGGTTTGGTAAGGCTCATAACCGAGTGCGCGCACGTCCATATCGCGCTGCACAAACTGTGTGCAGCAAACCACGGTACCTCTGTCAAAAAAACGGCTGCCTGCCGATCCCAGATTAATAATAAGTTCAGGTTTTTGGCATTGAACAGCCCTCGTAAGCCGATAGGCTGCATTTACTTTACCAATTCCGCAGATCAATTTGTTACAATCCTCAAATTCATCGGCGGCTTCTGATTCCAGTGCAAAAACCAATAATGCATTATCAATATTTATTTTTCCTTTCATAACCCCTTGGTTCATGCAGCAATTTTACACCTTTTTCACAAAGAATAAAAAAACCAGATATCAATCGTGTGAAAATATCTGTAAAATTTGCAGTATTTTAGCCGACAATAACCATACAAATAAATATCAGACTATGACCCAGGAATATCAAGTACAGGGAATGACCTGTTCGGGATGTAAAAGAACAGTTGAAAACCTGCTAAAAACTGTAGAAGGTGTAACTGAAGTTGAAGCCAATACGGCACAAGGTACTGTTTCCGTAACTTCTGAAAGACCCGTATCGCTGCAAGAATTGAAAAAAGCTCTTGAAGACTTTGAGCAGTACTCGATCTCATGATATCGGGTTTTAAAACTCAGATCGTTCGGCGAACTGTCCTTTAAGAATTTATTTTTTTTGACTTTCAATCGTGGTAATTTTTCTTATCTTCACCTGATAATAAGTTCACTGCCAAGGAAGTTGTGAAATAAGTTTTCCGGTTGGGTTGAAACGATTGCAAACCGGTGAGAACGCACCCTCCTTAAACCAGGGTACATAAAAATACATAAACAGGTCAAATTATTTTATGAACAAAAGGATCATCAAAAAAGTTGCCGTTTTAGGAAGCGGTGTTATGGGCAGCCGCATTGCCTGCCATTTGGCGGGGGCAGGGTTACAAGTAGTATTGTTAGATATTGCTACGCCGGGCGATGGAGGCAGCCAAAACCCTAATAAACTGGTAAATGACGCATTGGCTTCAGCTGTAAAAAGCAATCCATCACCTGTGTACACCAAAGACATTGTCAAGCATATCCGTACAGGCAATTTTGATGATAATATGTCCGATATTGCTTCCTGCGATTGGATTATTGAGGTGGTGATTGAAAGGTTAGATATTAAAAAGCAGATTTTTGATAAAGTTGAACAATTTCGAAAGCCCGGTTCTTTGGTTACCAGCAATACTTCCGGCATACCCATTCACCTAATGACAGAGGGGCGCAGCGATGATTTTAAAAAACATTTTTGCGGTACGCACTTCTTTAACCCACCCCGATATTTGCGTTTGTTGGAAATCATCCCTACACCCGATACCGACCCGGAAGTAGTAGATTTTCTGATGCATTACGGCGACATTTCCCTGGGGAAAACAACCGTGCTTTGTAAAGATACCCCCGCATTTATTGCCAACCGAATTGGCGTTTACAGTATTATGTGGATTTTTAAGCTGGTGGATCAGTTGGGACTTTCAATAGATGAAGTGGAAGCCCTTACCGGACCCATCATCGGGCGCCCCAAATCAGCTACCTTCCGCACTGCCGATGTTGTGGGGATAGACACCTTAGTTAAGGTAGCCAACGGTGTGTATGAAAATTGTGCGGAGGATGAAGCCAGAGAAACATTTAAAATACCAGGCTGGCTACATACCCTTGTAGAAAACAAGTGGCTGGGAGATAAAACCGGGCAGGGATTTTTCAAAAAAATGCCACCCACTCCAGAAGGAGAACGAGTTATTCATACACTGAACTTAAACACATTAGAATACGAACCTAAAACCAAACCCCGTTTTGCATCAATAGATGCCGCCAAACCTATAGAAGACCTTGCCACGAAAATAAAAACCCTCACGACTTCTCCCGATAAAGCAGGGGAATTTTACAGACAGTTTCATTATGGACTGTTTTCCTATATTAGCCATCGTATTCCCGAAATCAGTGATGAGCTATACAGAGTGGATGACGCAATGAAAGCAGGTTTCGGCTGGGAAATAGGGGCTTTTGAAACCTGGGATATTTTGGGCGTGGCTAAAACCACCGAAGCGATGAAAACTGCCGGGTATGCTGTTGCTCCCTGGGTAGATGAAATGCTGGCTGCGGGTAATAACAAGTTTTACAAAACTGAATCTGGTAAAAAATCGGCCTACGACCCGGGAAGCAAAACCTACAAATTCCTGCCGGGTGGAGATGCCTTTATTATTCTCAATAACTATTCTGATAAAATTGTTTGGAAGAACGGAAGTTGCAACCTATTTGACATTGGCGATGAAGTAGTAGCCCTGCAATGGAATACCAAAATGGGAACTATAGGTGGCGATGTGTTGGCTGGCATTCAAACCTCCATTGAGAAGGCCGAAAAAAACTACAAGGGGCTCGTTATTGCCAACAACGGAGCCAATTTTAGTGCCGGCGCCAATATTGGAATGATTTTTATGCTGGCCGCAGAGCAGGAATACGAAGAATTAGATATGGCGATCCGAGCGTTTCAAAACACCATGATGCGGGTAAGATACTCTTCCATCCCCGTGGTGGTTGCGCCCCATGGCCTGGCACTTGGTGGGGGTTGCGAACTGAGCCTGCACTCCGATAAACTATGCGCTGCAGTCGAAACCTACACAGGGCTCGTAGAATTGGGTGTAGGTGTTATACCAGGTGGCGGGGGTACCAAAGAATTTGTACTAAGAGCCGCAGAGGAGGTTCAGGCGGGTGAACCTGAAAACATCCCCCTGCAAAACCGCTTTTTAACAATCGCTACGGCCAAGGTGGCTACCTCTGCCCACGAAGCATTTGATCTGGGTATCTACCGTAAAGGGCACGACCAGGTGGTGATGAACCAGGATCGCCGGGTGGCGGAAGCTAAAAGGAGCGTTGTGGACCTATACAACAGCGGCTACACACAACCCATCCCCCGACAAGATATTCGGGTACTCGGCCGAAGTGCTTTGGGCGCATTGCTGGCAGGAATCAATGGCATGCATCGCGGCAATTACGCTACCGACCATGATGCACTGGTAGCAAAAAAATTGGCTTATGTAATGTGTGGTGGCGACCTTAGCGAACCTACTTTCGTTAGCGAGCAATACCTGCTGGATCTGGAACGTAGCGCATTTCTTTCGCTTTGTGGTGAAAGAAAAACATTGGAAAGATTACAGGCCGTAATAAAAACAGGAAAACCTGTGCGGAATTAGGCAAAAGACGATTTTGAAGAGGCCTCAGAAAATCCTCAATCACCAATTTTTTCAACCAACATCATGGATAAGGAACCGGCAAATAAATTTATGAAAGAAGCTATTCGTCTTTCCATGACCGGAATGGCTAATAATGAAGGAGGTCCGTTCGGCGCAGTAATTGTGCGCAACAATCAGATTATCGGCAGAGGAAACAATCAGGTTACTTCTACCAACGACCCAACAGCCCATGCAGAAATGATTGC
>JBDHYK010000276.1:0-4413 GCA_039811305.1 Niabella sp. | reverse complement strand
TTAGCTGGAGAATATGATCACTTTTAAAGAAATTGGCCAATGCGGTTTCAACTTTATTGAGATCATAAATTTTTCCTTCTTTAAGGCGCGAGATCAATTCGTCGGCAGTAAGATCAATATTGACAACTTCGTCTGCCTGATTAATTATGCTATCTGGTATTCGTTCTCTTACTTCTATTCCTGTTATTTTCTTAACTTCTTCATTCAGACTCTCGATATGTTGTATGTTTACCGCACTGATTACATTGATTCCCGCATCGAGAATCTCTTTCACATCCTGCCACCGTTTCTCATTATTACTTCCTTCAATATTGGTATGCGCCAACTCATCTATAATTACTACTTCGGGTCGAACATTTATTATCGCCTGCTCATCCATCTCTTCTAATTCTTTTCCTTTGTAGAACAATGTTCTTCTGGGTATGATGGGCAGGCCTTCCACCAGTACCTGCGTTTCCGCACGGTTGTGGGTTTCTATATATCCAATTTTTACGTCTATTCCACTTCGTAGCAACGCATGGGCTTCCTGCAACATTCGATAAGTTTTCCCTACACCGGCACTCATACCGATATAGATTTTAAACTTTCCTCGTCTGGATTTCTTAATTAAATCAAGAAACTCTTGTGCCGACTTTTCCATTTTGCTTAAACTTTTCTTTTCAAAATCTTGCTTTGATATGGGTTGACTAACAAAGGATAGGCTTCAACTGTCAATATATTCTCGTCTAATTCAAAAGCGACTGCTTTGCTTACAGCAAGTTTATTTAAACTGTAGTAATTCGTAAGTATAAAGTTACTCTTATAAGACAAGCTGTTTTCGTACGATAGAAAACTCTCTAATGCAATAAATTTGAAATCACCTATACTGTCTTTTTGATACTTTTTTTCTTTGCTGTGCATGAGTTCTACTTCGTTTTGGTCTGCTAAGTCATTTACGATCTGTCTAAAATAATACCCGATACGAGGCTGTTCTCTGAACCCAAGATTGATTCTAATATAATACAAATCATTTCTTGATATTGTATGCACTTCATAACTCTGCCCATAGGGCTCGTCGGTGATATCTACATGAACAAACCAATAAATATCTGCACGTTTTGGAATGCCATTGCTAAAAATAGAATCCACAATTTGAGTCTCAATATTTTGTTCAGATGAAGAAGCGGTCAGATAAACCAGATTCGTAGCATACTTGTTTATTTCGTGGTCTTCGCTCAGCTCTTTTAATTTTGGTAGTGATTTGTTCAGGTTGATGTATCGGGTAAAAGAGAGTTTCATTTTCTTGGCAGCGTACCAGATGTACATTACTGTAAAAAGAACTACTCCAATTAAAATTGTTATCCATCCGCCCTCTTTTATCTTTTGCAAATTTGCAACAAGAAAAGAACCTTCAATTAATAGAAACGAAATCGTAAGAACGCCAACCATCCATAGAGGCAATCGCTTCATTCGCAAATAGAATGCTATTAATATCGTACTCATCAGCATTGTAAGCGTAACGCTTAGGCCAAAGGCTGCTTCCATGCGGGTACTTTCTTTAAAATACAAAACCATCCCAATGCATCCTGCCATTAAAAACCAATTAATACTCGGAATGTACAATTGCCCTTTTATTTTGCCGGGGTATCGCACCAAATGCTTGGGCCAGATATTCAGTCGTATGGCCTCGTTGATTAACGTGAATACGCCACTAATTAGAGCTTGCGAAGCAATTACTGTTGCCAATGTTGCCAGGCCTACAGACAGCCAGTAAATGCTTTGTGGTATGCTGTGATAAAAAGGACTTAACGCTCCTAAACTTTCATTTTGATGGTTCATCAACCAGGCAGTTTGTCCTGCATACGACAGTAGCAGCATCACTTTTATATACATCCAGCTTACACGAATATTATTTCTTCCGCAATGTCCCATATCGCTATATAAAGCTTCTGCTCCGGTAGCGCAAAGAAATATAGAACCTAATAACCAAAAGCTTCCTGGCACATTTACCAACATATTGTAAGCGTAATAAGGATTAAGCGCCTTTAGTACTCCCGGGTTCTGCAATAAGGCCCACATACCCACGATACCGATAAACGTGAACCAAACTGCCATAATGGGGCCAAATACGCTACCAATCTTCTCAGTGCCAAATTGCTGAAAAAGAAAAAGCAAAATAAGGATGATAATAACAATGGGTACAGTATTAACGGCTGGAAAAGCCGCTTTAATCCCTTCAATTGCAGACGATACCGAAATCGGCGGTGTTATAATGCCATCAGCAATAAGAAATGCACCACCGGCCATGGCAATATACACAACATACTTTCGAAAGTATCTTCTTATTAATGCGTAGAGTGAGAAAATACCTCCTTCACCATTATTATCGGCCTGAAGTGTAATAATGATGTACTTAACTGTAGTTAAAAGTGTTAAGGTCCAAAAAATGGCACTAAAACTTCCCAACACTACATCTGCCGTAACTTCATGGTGATGAAATACTGCATTAAGTGTATAAAGTGGCGAGGTGCCTAAATCGCCATACACTACCCCCGCTGCAATTACGCTACCCGAAAGAGATATTCTTTTATGAAATGTATCGAATGTTCGGTTCATGTTTCTGATAAAAATTAAAATCTCTTACCTCTTACTTGTTAAAAAATAATTGCAAATGATTTTGTAAGAAAATTAGTTTTGTTAATTGGTTTTCTTTCAAAGTAACTCTTTTCCTTTATTGCTCAAGTTTCTTGCTTTTATTCCCGAATATCACCTGACGGCCATTTATCAAACATACCTATTGCGAGCTTCCCGTTGGACCTTTTTAAATTAACGCCAACTTTCTACATTTTTCTCACTAACGCTACCACTTATTCTCTCAGTTTTTCCTTACGAGAACTAAGGAAATACAAACACTTTAGTGTAGCGTTGTCTTTCTTCTTTCCTTAGTCATCGGTATCCATCCGTGTACAAGGTGAACGATTCAAATAGCAGGAATCTTCCAAAGACAGAAACGAAGTATCGTTTCAAAAAACTGTTTTGCGCACAGATCCTAATTGCGTTTATCAAACTATTTTCGCGTCTATTTTTTATATTTGTTTTGGACATTGTTGGTATTTCTCAAAATCACATTCTTCGCAACCAAATCAGTTTACATATAACTATCGTTGCTAAAACAAGCTTCACTCAAACACTCTCTTTTGGCAGCCAACTCTTTTATAATCCTCTCAGTCGGGGGGTATCCTAATAGCTTTGCCGATTTTGAACACAAGAACTTCGATGCGCCTGTTTTTCACTTTCTGTTTCTCCTAAACAAGCCACTGAACCTTCTAAGCAACGAATCTTTCAAATTCTCTTCTTTTTCAACTTCTGCTTCATGATCAAGTTCCAGATCAATAATTCTACCGGTTCTCATATTATAAACCCAACCATGCACTTCAGGGCAGTCTTTCGTACCTTTTAGTGCCTGAATGCAATCCATTTCAAATACATTTTCTGCTTGCTCAATTACGTTCAACTCAACTAAACGGTCATAACGCCGTTCTTCGTTTTTAATTCTCAATAACTCCTGGCTGTGAATCCTGTAGATATCTTTTATAATTTGCAACCAGGGGCTATTCTTGCCTATGCCCTGCTCCTCCATAGCAGCCTTTATACCACCACATCCATAATGTCCGCACACAATTATGTGCTTTACTTTCAGGTTCTCTGTTGCGTACTGAATAACGGAAGCCACATTTAAGTCAATAGGATTTACAATATTTGAAACGTTTCTATGAACAAAAATTTCACCAAGGCCAAGTCCGGTTATTTGATCGGGATGGGCACGACTGTCGGAACATCCTATAAAAAGATAATCGGGAGTTTGGTTTAGCGCTAAGCGCTCAAAAAACTGGGGGTCTTTCGCCATTCTATCCGCTACCCATTTTTCGTTTTGTTCGAATATCTGACTGTACGAGAGTGCCATAATTTCAAAATTAAAAGAGACAAATACGTTTAACTAATTCCAATTTTTATTGTCAGCAGCCTGGTGCTAAAAACATTACTGACTGCGCCACCCCCATTTCATTCGTTATAATAGTAACGCGTCCCATGTTACTCAAAGATAGTAATTCTCATGTGTGTCAAAAAGATACTGCCAGCGAAGTTGTTATAAAAAAACTTTTATCATCAGGATTCCGTTTCGTTATGAAAATTTTGTCTTTGCTGTTCAAGCTTCTCCCTTCAATCCTCCACATCACATTATCGGCTATACAATAGTCGTAATTGAATGAATAGCCGAAAGTTTGGAATCCATTTGGAGTTCCGGTATTGACAATTACTCCATGTTTGTCATTATAATACTCCGCCCGAGCGGCAAAATTATGTTTGCTATTAGGGCTGTATTTCATGACCACTGCGGGGGTGTACCAAATATTATAGTTCTGATTCCCTTTC
>JBDHYK010000275.1:0-4433 GCA_039811305.1 Niabella sp. | reverse complement strand
ATTATAGAAAAAGAAAGGATTATCAATATGCTTTGCTGGGAGAAAAATTGGGTGAATATGATATTCAGCGATATAAACTTAGCAAGATTCCAACATTATCATTAAGCTCCAACTATACAAAAATGGCACAGCGCGAAAGCCTGGGTGGTTTGTTTAAAAGCCAGTGGTTTGGGATGAGCTCTGTGGCAGTAGGGCTACAAATACCCATCTTTAATGGCTTTACCACCAATGCATTGATTCAGGAAGCCCGGATTAAATTGCAAAAAACTCAAAATCAGTTAGAGGCGCTGAAGTTGAATATTGACAGAGAAATAAATACCTCGGTCAACGATTTCAGAGCCGCATTACAAAACCTCGATTTCCAGAAGGACAATATGAAACTTGCTACCCGCATTTATAATCAAACCAAAAAGAAATACGAAATCGGTACGGGTAGTCAACTTGAAATAAATTCTGCGCGGGCTGATCTGGAAAAAGCACAGGCCAATTATTACGATGCCCTTTATAAAGCCGTGGTGGCACGAGTGGATTTTTTAAAAGCAACTGGTAAACTATAACTAAAAAAACTTACAAATAACATCGTATGCAACACATTTTTAAAACATTCTTCCTGGTAGCATTCCTAGTCGCTCTTGCATCCTGTGGTGGAAAGGGGAAAGGTCAGTTAGGAGATAAAAAAGTACAGCTGGAAAAACTAAAAAAGCAACAGAAAGAAATAGGCGAAAAGATTACCCAACTGGTAGAAGAAATAGAACAACTGGACTCGACCGCGGTGAAAGCAAAATTAGTAGCCGTTGAAGTGATTGGGGGCGAAAATTTTAGCCACTACATTGATCTGCAAGGAAAGATAGACGCCAGAAACACAGCCTATGTGGCACCTAAAATGCCCGGTGTGGTGCGTGCTATTTTTGTAAAACAGGGGGATTATGTGCACAGGGGCCAAACCCTTTTAAAGTTGGATGATGCCGTGGTGCGCCAACAGGTAAATGCCGCCCAACAACAAACCGGTGTTATTAAAGCGCAATTGAAATTAGCAAAAACTGCTTTGGAGCGTCAGCAAAATCTATGGGCCAATAATATTGGTACAGAAATGCAGGTGATACAGGCGCGCACCAGCGTAGAAACCTTAACCAGTCAGTTGCAGGCAGCAGAAGCACAGGTGGCTATGGCAAGTGAACAGCTCAATTTTTCCAATGTTAAAGCCGATATCAGCGGTACCATAGATCAGGTAAATGTACGCGTAGGCGAACAGTTTACAGGGGTTACCGCTGCAGGCCCGCAAGTAAGCATCATTAATACTTCGGTGTTACGATTATTAGTAGAAGTGCCCGAAACATACAGTGCAGTTGTAAAACAAGGTACACCCCTTGTAATAACATTACCCGACGCCAATAATCGAACCATCAACAGTGTGGTAACCGTAGTTAGTAAATTAATAAATCCATCCACAAGAACTTTTACGGTAGAAGCAAAAGTTCCTTCTGATCCCACCATCCGGGCCAATCAGTTAGCAACGGTGCAGATTCAGGAATACGCAAGAACCAACGCCATAACCATTCCGCTCAATACCCTACAAACGGATCAGGAGGGTAAGTATGTGATGGTTGCGATTACAGAAAACAAACGGTTAGTGGCAAGAAAAAAGCGGGTCGTTGCAGGCAGTCTTTCGGGAGAAAGGCTTGAAATCAGGGCAGGGCTTGCAGAAGGGGATCAAATTATTACACAGGGCATGGAAAGTGTGTACGAAGGGCAGGTGGTTACCACCGTGCCTGGCGAATAAGTATCTCGTTTTAAAACGAAAATTTTTTTTGTATGAGTGTATTGGAGAATTTTAAAGATAAATTTAAAGAGTTTAAACCTACGTCCTGGGCAGTTACCAACCGTACTACTGTATACCTGCTGATCCTGATCGTAACGATTATGGGCTTGCAAAAATTTGTAACCCTGCCCAAGGAAAGTTTTCCTGAGGTGAAGATACCCTATGTCTTTGTTCAAACCATCTATGCCGGTAATACACCCATGGATATTGAGAACCTGGTCACTCAACCCATCGAAAAGCAAATCAAAGGGATCAGTGGTGTAAAAATTGAAAAACTTACCAGCACATCGTACCAGGATCTTTCATTGATTGTAATAGAGTTTGCAACCAATGTGAAAATTGAGGATGCATTACCCAAGGTAAAAGATGCCGTGGATAAAGCTGCAAATGATCTGCCCACCGACCTCACACAAGAACCCACGGCCATGGAGTTCAATCTGTCCGAAATTCCAATCATGTCGGTAAACGTAAGTGGTAATTATGATCGGTTACAGCTCAAAGAGTATGCCGATGACCTCAAAGATAAGCTTGAAGAGATTTCGCAAATTACCAGAGTGGATCTGGTAGGAGCGCCAGAAAGAGAGTTTCAGGTAAACGTGGACAATTTTAAAATGCAGGCAGCCGGTGTTACTTTCAACGATATTGCCAATGCCATTAAATATGAAAACATGGATATTTCGGGCGGACAGCTTGAAGTAGGTAACATGAAACGAAATCTGCAACTAAAAGGACAATTGAAAACAGCCTATGATATTCAGGATATTGTAATAAGAAATAATACAGGACATCCCATTTACCTGCGAGATATTGCATTGGTGAAGGATACGGTGAAGGAAACTGAAAGCTATGCCCGTTTGAACGGAAAAAATGTAATTACTCTCAATATTGTAAAAAGAAGTGGTGAAAACCTGATTGCAACTGCTGATGCTGTAAAACAAGTATCCGAGCAGGTTCGAAAAGAACGATTTCCTAAGGATGTTTCTATTACGGTGTCCGGCGATCAGAGTATCAATACAGAAGCATCGTTTAACGAACTCATTAACTCTATCATTATTGGGTTCACACTGGTTTTGGTAATACTGATGTTTTTTATGGGGGTTACAAATGCATTTTTTGTAGCCCTTAGTGTACCGCTCAGCATGTTTGTGGCCTTTATTTTTCTACCGTTTGGTGAGTTGCTGATTGGCGGTAATATTACCCTCAACTTTATGGTGTTGTTCGCGCTTCTTTTTGGATTGGGGATTATTGTAGATGATGCCATTGTGGTAATAGAAAATACCCACCGGATCTTTATGGAAGCAAAGGGCGCCCTTCCATCCGTACAAGCAGCAAAAATGGCAGCAGGTGAGGTTTTTGTACCCGTACTTTCGGGAACACTTACTACACTGGCTCCTTTTGTGCCGTTGATGTTTTGGCCGGGAATGATTGGAAAGTTTATGATTTACCTGCCATTAATGCTCATTTTCACCTTGTCGGCGTCCTTGGTTGTGGCATTCATTATGAATCCTGTTTTTGCAGTAGATTTCATGAATCATAAAGATGATGACCCCAATTTTAGAGGGATTAAAGGAAAAATATTCAAAACACCGTTTTTTGTTATAACCGTTATTGGGGGTATTTTATTTGATATTATTGGCTGGACCTCGGGCATAAAAGCGCTGGTGTTTTTAGGCAACCTGGGTCTTTTTGTAGCTTTATTAGGAGTACTCAACGCCTATTTTTTTGAGGGCTGGGTACACCAGTTTCAAAACAAGGTACTACCCTGGATTATGGATCACTATGAACGCCTGTTGCACTGGGCACTTAGAGGATGGAGGCCTGTGTATTTATTATTAGCCACCATCGGCTTATTACTGTTTTCTTTCTTATTGTTTGGTATTTCTTCTGCTATCGGAAGAACGAAAGTGGTATTTTTTCCCGATCACGAGCCAAATTTTGTATATGTGTATTTGAAACTTCCTGTTGGAACTGATGTTGATTACACCGATTCGGTTCTACGCCAGTTAGAAACGCGGGTGGATAAGGTATTGGGGAAAAACAATCCTTTGGTCGAGAGCGTTATTGCAAACGTAGCCGTAGGTGCCTCAGAACAGAGTTTGGGCGCAGGAGGTGGCACACGGCCGGAACTGGGGAGAATTCAGGTTTCTTTTGTGCCTTATGAAGAACGAAATGGCAAATCAACCACTCCCTATTTAGATGCAATCCGCACAGCAATCAAAGGGATCCCGGGCGCAGAAATAACTGTAGATAAAGAAAGGGCAGGCCCTCCTACAGATCCACCGGTGAACATTGAAGTTTCCAGCGAAAATTTTGATAACTTGGCTACTACGGCAGTCAGCCTGAAGAATTATTTGGACAGTGTAAGTATAGATGGAGTAGAAGAACTGAAAATGGATATAGACTTATCCAGCCCCGAAATTACCCTGAAAGTGAACCGTCAAAAGGCGTTGATTGAAGGAGTTTCTTCTGCCCAAATTGGTTTGCAGATGCGGACGGCTTTGTATGGCCTCGAAGCCAGTAAGATTAAGGAAGGGGATGAAGAATACAAAATTCAAATACGAAATACCGAAGTACAACGAAAAAATTTGACCGACCTGTTGAACATGAAAGTTTC
>JBDHYK010000274.1:0-4442 GCA_039811305.1 Niabella sp. | reverse complement strand
GTGTGTAGGTAAAGGGGCGTACCCTGTTCCACTCTAACTGCAAATCCAAATTCTTAATGGTAAATGCGTCAATATATTTGGCACCCAACTGATAGCCAAATTTATTAGCCCACCATCCTTTGTTGGCCGTCATTTCTGAAAGTTTAAATTCATCTAACAACAACTGTCCGTACAATTGGGCAGTTTTGGCCACATTAGCCTTAAAATCCATCCCCACAATACTGTTGTCAGGACTGCCTAAATTGCGCTCCACCGAGCGGTAAAAAATGACGGGCACCATGTACCCAAACTCAAACCTGTTGGTCCGGCCAAAAATCACTCCTTCAAAAAGACCCAGGTTCAGCCATTTGGCGAGGGCAACGTCTAAGTGGTGCAAAGCCGCATACTTTTTGCCAATCAGGCGGTCGCCACCGCCCCTTGTATGCGCATTGGTGAGCTCCATAAACAGGTTCTGGTAATTAAATTTGCCGATACGGGTATTGAGCTTCAAAAACAGGTTGTTACTCCCGAAATCGCTTAAAAACAGGCTTCGTTGCCCGTTGCCGATAAAGTTTTTGTCATAGCCAAACGCTACATCAATGTATTTGGTAACGCCAAACGTAAAATAGCCACGGGCGTCAAAATAATCTACCCCACCGGCGGCTTTAAACTCTTTGTAGTAACCGGCGCCAGGTACGGCCTGCCGATCGGTTGTCCATTGCTGTACGTAAGAGGGGTCCCGTTCCTGGTTATCGGTAATGGTAGCGTTGAACCCTATCCGACTGGCAATTTTTCCGCGTACCACCACCCCACGGCTGTTGTAAAACAAGCGCTGGTCATTGTCGGTTTCCTTCATCATCCCGAAATTCATCATGGGATTAATGGAAAGGTCAAAATCCTTGGTATGCGTTTCAATAAAACCTGCCGGATACCCGTAAAAAGTTTTCAGAATGGGTTTTTTGCTCCTATAGGCTTCCCGCAGATCTTCGGGCAACCATTCGATATTGTTTTTAAGCAAACTCTCCATATAATAGTGATCCACAGGAGTCAGGTACAAGCCTGTACTATCCTCGTTCAAATAGCTTCGTACCTGTTCTACAAAAGCTTCCCTGCTGAGGGGTTTGGTTTTTGAATAATTGAAAGCTGGGTCGCGCTGGGCTTTAATTTCGAGACGGTCTAAAATAATTTCCTGCTTATCACCCTGCGGTATATAAGTGGTTTGCGCCGAAAGCTGCCAGGGTGCCGAAAGTAGTAGCCAACTCCAAAATACTCTAAAAATTACTTTCATATAAAGGTGATGTTTGGGTGAAAAATTGTTTTAGGCAAAAAAACAATAAAGTTTACCTTGCGGTTGCAAGAATAGTTGTTTGTTTTTTAAATGCTTAATAGATCAGGTTCTGATTTTTATACCGGGAATTATGCAAATATATCTGTTAAAAAATATAAGTATCGTCAACGAAGGTAAAATAATAGCCGGTGATGTACTTATTAAAAACCAAAGAATTGAACGCATTGCACCACAAATACAAGTGCAGGCTGCCATTTTGGAAATAGACGGAACAGGCAAATACCTGCTTCCGGGGGTGATTGATGACCAGGTTCATTTTCGCGAGCCCGGTCTTACCCATAAGGCAACCATTTACTCCGAAAGCAAAGCAGCCGTAGCAGGCGGGGTTACCAGTTTTATGGAAATGCCCAATACGGTACCGCCTACGTTTACCTTGAATTTGCTGGAAGACAAATACAGCATTGCCTCCCAAACATCATTGGCCAACTATTCTTTTTATATCGGGGTAAACAATGTGAGCGCCGACGATGCCCTGCTGGCCAACCGGTATAAAAATCAAATCTGTGGTATAAAAATGTTCATGGGCAGCAGCACTGGAAACTTATTAGTGGACAACCCACAGGTGCTGGAAAAGATTTTCAAAGATGCCGAAATGCTGATTGCCACGCATTGCGAAGACGAAAGCATTATAAAAAACAACCTGCAAAAAGCACAGGCCGAAAACAGAGAGTTGACCGCCGCCGACCACCCCCTGATACGTAGTACCGCCGCGTGCTTTCAATCCTCGTCCTATGCATTACAACTTGCAAAAAAGTATCAATCCCGGTTGCATATCCTGCATATCAGCACCGAAAAAGAACTTGAACTTTTTGATACTACCCTACCGTTGAAAGAAAAACGAATTACTGCAGAAGTATGCGTGCATCATTTACATTTTACAGCCGAGGACTACGCCACTAAAGGAAACCTGATAAAATGTAACCCCGCTATTAAAGCCCCAACAAATAAAGCGGCGTTATGGCAGGCTTTATTAGACAACCGGCTGGATCTCATTGCTACCGACCATGCCCCACACACCTGGGAAGAAAAAAACGGAACCTACCTCCACAGCCACGCAGGCTTACCTCTTGTACAACATTCGCTACCGCTAATGCTGTACTATCACAAGCAGGGAAAAATATCTTTGGAAAAGATAGCAGAAAAAATGAGCCATGCCGTTGCAGATTGTTTTACCATTAAAGAAAGAGGGTATATACGAGAAGGTTATTTTGCCGATTTGGTTGTGGTAGATCCCAACCGGTCAAACACAGTATCAAAAGAAACTATTTTATACAAATGCGGTTGGAGCCCGCTGGAAGGGTTTAGTTTTCCAGCAAGCATTACCCACACATTTGTAAACGGCCACTTAGTTTATGGAAATGGAGCCTGGGATGAGTCTCAAAAAGGCCAGCGAATGATTTTTGACAGGGATTAGCACTCCCTCGTTTTATTGATATTTAGCCTCGAAGCATTATGTATATTGATGATATTTCTTTTGCTGATATCTCTATTTTTCACAAAGAAGAAGAACTTTCGATCTTTGACAAACTGAACTTTACCCGAACAGAAGGCGGAAAAGCATGGCTGAAACATTTTTTTAAAAATCCGCTTAACGACATTGAAAAAATAACCGGTATTCAAAATATTCTTAAAAAACTCTTACCTGAGGTAGATCAATGGCCTAACGACATCACCAACGGCACCCTGATGGTTATGAACAAGTTTTTGGAATATGGCACCGATGCCATTGGAGAAAAACCTTCTGCGATAAATGCTTTTTTCTACCGGATATTTAACGCCGGCCAGTATTCGATGATTCGGTTTTCGGTAAAGCATTTTCTATGCTTTTTCAACGGGCTTCAAAAAATATCAACTATTTTAGGTAGTCTGGATTTGCCCCAGCCCTTCAAGACCGATATTGACCGCATCAAAGCGCTATTAAATATTTCCGTTTTGCACCGAATGGCGAACGAAAACTACCGAGACCTGTCCATTCAAAAAAATCTATTCTTTGCTGCCCACATGAGAAACAGGCAAAAACCTAAAGTAGTAGAGCTTATGGATATCTACTACCGTTTAGACGCCTGGTACTCCATGGCAGTTGCTGTAAAAAAATACAACCTGTGCTTCCCAGAGTTTGTGGAACAGGATCGGGCTCTGTTTTCTGCCAAAGGCCTCTATCATCTTTTGCTTCAAAAACCGGTTCCCTATGACCTGAACATGGATCCCGACCATAATTTTCTGTTTCTCACCGGAGCCAATATGGCGGGCAAAAGCACCCTTATAAAATCCGTTGGCTCCTCAGCATTTTTGGCTCATATTGGTATGGGCGTTCCTGCCCAGGAGATGAAACTGACACTTTTTCATGGATTGATCAGCAATATCAATGTAGTAGATAATATTGCCAAAGGAGAAAGTCTATTTTTCAACGAAGTGCAGCGAATAAAGACGACGCTGGAAAAAATTAATGATGGGAATAGATGGCTCGTGCTGATTGATGAATTGTTTAAAGGCACGAATATTGAAGACGCAATGAAGTGTTCTTTGGCCGTAATTCAGGGTTTAGTGAAAGTCAGAAACTCACTTTTTATCCTTTCTACCCATTTGTATGAAATTGGCCGCGACCTGAAAGAGGAAAAACAAATCGCCTTCCGCCATTTCGAAACCACGGTTACCGAAGACACCCTTCATTTCAGTTATCAACTCATCGAAGGTATCAGTAAAGACCGCTTGGGTTATTTTATTCTAAAGAGAGAAAAAGTGGTGGAAATGTTGAAAAACCTGTAATCAGTAGCCTAAAAAAACCATCTGCCTTCGGTGATGGGCGGTTCAGGTATTCCATTTCTGGTACTCCTGGTTCATAGCTCCAATGAATTGTAACATATCTTCCCGGCCCGCCCTCGTAATAGCTGAGGTAACAAAATGGGCTGGAACATCTTCCCAGTATTCTTTCAAAACCGCCAAAAAATCACCCACATTCCGCTCAGTAGCACCCGGTTTATTTTTGTCTGCCTTGGTAAAAACAATAGAAAAAGGTATTTGCCACGCACCTAACTGGTTTAGAAATTCCAAGTCTATTTTTTGGGGTTCGTGCCGGCTGTCAATCAGTACAAACAGGTTGCCCAGATTAGGCCTT
>JBDHYK010000273.1:0-4464 GCA_039811305.1 Niabella sp. | reverse complement strand
AATCGGTGTATTATGGTTGTACAAAATGAATTAGATAAATTAAGTTTGAATGTAAAAAATATTAAATTAGGAGAAGTCATCCTGGATCAGGAGCTTACATCTGAAGAAAAAAACATCTTAAACAAGGCTTTAATTCCACTAGGCTTTGAAATCATTGACGACAAGAAAAGCCGTATCATTGAAAAAATTAAAAATACTGTTATCAACCTTGTTCATCATCAAGATAATGAAATGAAAACGAATCTATCGGATTTGTTAAGTGAAGAATTACACCACGATTATAACTATTTATCCAATTTGTTTTCAGAAGTAGAAGGCACTACCATTGAAAAATTCTTTATTGCACAAAAGATTGAAAAGGTCAAAGAACTATTGGTGTATGATGAATTCACTTTGAGTGAAATAGCTTTCCGGCTGAACTATTCCAGTGTGGCGTATTTGAGCAATCAATTCAAAAAGGTAACAGGACTAACGCCAAGTCATTTCAAAAAAATAAAAGAGGTGAAAAGAAAACCTTTGGACAAGATATAAGTAAATCTTACAAATCTATTCCAAGATTCCATAATAACTATTCATGATTATGATGCGAACTTTGTATCGTAATTCAAAACAATTATATTATGGCAGAAAAGAATAACAAAATCGTTTATCTCCCTTTGGAAAATGTAGAGAGCGAACACTGCGCACTCATCGTTGAAAAACGTTTGACAGAGGTCAAAGGTATTGAAAATCATAAAGTAGAATTAAATAATCGTAGAGTAGCTATTACAGTAGATAACAGCGAGGCAGTAAATAAAGCGGTAAAAGCAATTAAAGATTTAGGGTATGGCGTTACAACTATAAAGAAAACATTTCCTGTGCTGGGTATGACTTGTGCTTCTTGTGCAGGAAGTGCTCAAACTATTGTTCAAGCTCAAGAAGGCGTTGTTGAGGCATCTGTAAACTTTGCAACAGGAAATTTGGCCGTTGAATATCTTCCCAATATGACCACTGCTGTTCAATTGCGAAAGGCGGTGCAATCTATCGGTTATGATTTATTGGTAGAGGATGAAACGAAACAACAAGAAACCTTAGAAGCTATTCACACTAAAAAATTCAACAAATTAAAAGCCAAAACTTTATGGGCAATTATTTTGTCTGTGCCTGTTGTGGTTATTGGAATGTTCTTTATGAATAGGCCCTACGGAAACGAAATCATGTGGGCATTCTCTACACCTGTGGTATTGTGGTTAGGCAGAGACTTTTTCATAAATGCCTGGAAACAAGCCAAACATCGTTCTGCCAATATGGATACCCTGGTCGCATTAAGTACGGGAATTGCCTACCTATTTAGTGTGTTCAATATTCTGTTTGCTGATTTTTGGACATCCAGAGGTCTTGAAGCTCACGTCTATTTTGAGGCAGCGGCTGTTATCATTGCTTTTATTTTGTTAGGAAAATTACTGGAAGAAAAAGCCAAAGGAAATACTTCATCAGCCATTAAAAAGCTAATGGGTTTACAGCCTAAAACTGTTTCTGTAATACAGACTGATGGAACTGAAAAACAAACTCCGATTGAAGAGGTCATCGCAGGCAATACCATCTTAGTAAAGTCAGGTGAAAAAATAGCGGTGGATGGGATGGTGATTTCGGGTAATTCCTATGTGGATGAAAGCATGTTGAGCGGTGAACCAATTCCTGTACTAAAAAAAGAAGGAGAAAAAGTATTTGCAGGAACAATTAATCAAAAAGGAAGTTTCCAATTTCAGGCTGTTAAGGTAGGCAGAGAAACCATGCTTGCTCAAATTATAAAAATGGTGCAGGATGCACAAGGAAGTAAAGCACCAGTGCAGAAGTTAGTAGATAAGATTGCAGGTGTTTTTGTACCTGTAGTAATAAGCATTGCCATTCTTACATTTATACTATGGTTCTTTTTGGGAGGAGATAACGGAGTGGTACAAGGATTATTAGCGGCAATTACTGTATTGGTCATCGCTTGTCCTTGTGCTTTAGGATTGGCTACGCCTACGGCAATTATGGTTGGAGTCGGGAAAGGTGCCGAAAAAGGCATTTTAATTAAAGACGCCGAAAGTTTGGAATTGGCAAAAAAAGTAGATGCTGTTATCTTAGACAAAACAGGAACAATTACAGAGGGAAGACCGGTGATAACCGATGTCTTATGGCTCGACAATGATGAAACTACCAAAGATATTTTAATCAGTATCGAGAAAAAATCGGAACACCCATTAGCCGAAGCTGTAGTGAATCATTTTAACGAAACCAACCGCATAAATGTATCACAATTCGAGAGTATTACGGGTAAAGGAGCCAAAGCTGATTACAATAACGAAAGTTATTTTGTAGGAAATAGAAACCTATTGACTGAAAACAAAATAAACATTCCTGATCAATTGCAAAAACAAGTTGATACTTGGAGTTTGCAACCTAAAACCGTTATTTGGTTTGCAAACAGCAATCAGGCTCTTGCAGTAATGGGTATATCTGATAAAGTAAAAGAAACATCAGTACAAGCAATCAAGGAAATATATGAAATGGGAATTGACTTGTATATGCTTACAGGCGACAATGAGGCTACGGCTAAATCCATTGCAGAGCAGACGGGAATAAAGCGTTATAAAGCAGAAGTATTGCCACAGCACAAAGCTGATTTCATAAAAGAATTACAACGTAAAGGCAAAGCTGTCGCAATGGTTGGAGACGGCATTAACGACAGCACCGCTTTGGCAACTGCTGATGTTAGTATCGCGATGGGAAAAGGTTCGGACATTGCCATGGATGTGGCAAAAATGACCATTATCTCATCTGATTTGACTAAAATACCACAGGCCATTCGATTATCCAAACAAACCGTAGCGACCATTCAACAAAATTTGTTTTGGGCATTTATTTACAACCTGATCGGTATTCCGATTGCCGCTGGCATTCTTTATCCCATCAATGGTTTCTTGCTCAACCCGATGATTGCAGGTGCCGCCATGGCATTGAGCAGTGTCAGCGTAGTGAGTAATAGTTTACGATTAAAATGGAAAAAGTAAATTTTACAAATCAAACAAGAAAAAGCGTAACAGAAAAAAATATTGATCTACTGAAATTTGCAGTATTAATTTAAAATTAAAAACAATGGAAAATAAAGAATTTCGATTTAAAACCAACTTAAATTGTGGAGGTTGTGTATCAAAGGTTCAATCTGATTTAGACCAGGCAGAAGGAGTTTGTCATTGGAATGTGGACACTGCCAATGCGGATAAAATACTTACAGTAAGTTCTAAAGGAATTACGGAAAATGAAGTCGTTGCTATCATAAAAAGCAAAGGTTTTAAAGCAGAGCCAATAGCATGACTTAAAATAAACAGCCACAGATAAAATGAAGAATTTAATAACATTATCATTACTCATAAGTACATTTACTTTAGGATTGTCACTGACAGCTTGTAATGATTCAAAAAATAAAGGATCAAATAGGGAACATCAGCAGCACAATCATAACGACAATATTTTTGCTTGTCCTATGCACCCTGAAGAAACAGGAAGAAAAGGTGAGAAATGCCCGAAATGCGGAATGGACTTAGTTGCGATTTCGAATGAAAACCAAAAAAATGTAGAAGTTACATTGACCACCGAACCACAAGTTATTGAAGCAGGGATTCCCGCACAATTAGCTTTTCATTTTAGAGAAAACGGCAAGAATGTAAATTTGGAGGTTTCCCATGAAATGAAACTACACTTAATGGTAGTTAACAAAAATCTTAACTGGTTTCGCCACATTCACCCCAAAGAGCAGGCAGACGGTTCATTTACCATAAGCGAAACTTTTCCAAATGGCGATAACTACTTTTTGTTTACAGACTTTAAACCACAAGGGAAACACCCTGCATTAGACAAAAAGGAAATCATCGTTAAAGGAGCGTCAGAGAACAAAAATGTTAATTTCTCAGACAACTTTATTTCCTTTGTGGACGGTTACAAGGTAACACTGGAAAACGGAAGCGATTTAAAAACCAATCGCTCGCAGGCACTGGAAATATCTGTTGAAAAAGACGGGAAAAAATTAGTCGAAAGCGATATAGAAAACTACCTGGGAGCAACTGCCCATATTGCAATGATTAGCAAAGAAAATTTGGATTTTTTGCATATCCATCCTATATCCGAAAAACCCTTTCCTATTTATGCCGAAACTCATATTGAGAAGGCAGGAAAATACAGGATTTGGGTAGAATTCCAAACCAACGGAAAAGTGCATACTGCCGATTTTACTGTAAATGTAGCGGAGGGAGAAAAATCAGAAGGAGACCATATTCATAATCATTACTGATAGAATGATAAATGGAACTGTTTGATATGTAATAAGAACCAAATAGCCAGCAGAGAACAAACGGTTTTGCAAGATAGCAGGTGAAGTGCTTCGATTTAAAGTTTCGTATTATATTTGAAGTTTCGGCTTCGTTTCAAAGTTCGAATTAAAAT
>JBDHYK010000272.1:0-4488 GCA_039811305.1 Niabella sp. | reverse complement strand
TGGTTTGGGGATCGCCCGATTGGGACATTCGCCAGTACAAAGATTATTGGTTGGTACCCAATGAAATACAAAACAGCAGTTATACTGCCGGAAACAACAACCCTTATTTTGACAGGTACGAGCGTGTTCACCCCTATAAGAAAGATATTTTCAACGGTCAGTTAACTTTAAACTATGATTTTTTGAGCTGGCTAAAAGCTACGATACGTACCGGATATGATACCTATAGTAATAAACAGGAAGTTAGAATCTCTAAAGGCTCATTTCAGGGGGGCGGCACTTCAAAAGTGATGAATAACGGCACCGAAATATGGGGAGAATCTCAAAAAGGATCCTACAATCTGGGCCTTAGCCGCGGCTACAGCATCAATAGTGAAGCCCTTCTGATCGGTAACAAAAAATTAAATGATTTGAGTATTGACGGATTTTTTGGTGGAGCCCTGTTTTACAACCAGGATGAAGGAATGGAAGCCAGAACCAATGGTGGTTTGTCCATACCGGGGTATTATTCTTTAAAAGCAACTACCACACCTGTAAATATTTTATCTCTGATTTACCAAAAACAAACCAATAGCCTTTTTGGAAAATTGGGTTTTGGCTGGCGCGATATGTTGTTCTTAGAAGCAACAGCCAGAAACGACTGGGCATCTACCCTACCTAAGGCCACCCGTTCGTATTTCTATCCCTCAGTTGCAGGAAGTTTCATAGTCTCTGAACTGTTCCGCCCCCAATGGTTATCGTATTGGAAACTGCGGGGTGCCTGGACAGAGTACAAAACTCCGGCAGGGATTTATGCCATCAACAAAGTGTTTTCTATTGGAAACAATGTTTGGGGCACCCTTTCTTCGGCCTCATTCCCAACTTTGATCCGTCCGGATGATATTTTTGCCGAAGGCTCAGCCACCACAGAATTTGGTACAGCGATGAGCTTTTTGAAAAACAGAGTTTCTTTAGATGTAACTTTATACAGGAAAAAATTGTATGATTTTATTGTAACAGCCAATATTAGCCCGGCTACCGGTTTCAACGGGGTTTATACCAACAGTGATGAAGAACAAACCCGAAAAGGCATTGAAATTGCTTTAAATGTTACGCCGGTAAAAAATAGCGATGTAAAATGGGATCTTGGTTTTAACTGGTCGAAATACGCACGTTTCTACACGAAGCTCGACTCCCTGTATTCTATACAAAACAGAGATTGGGTGAAAGTGGGAAAAAGAACCGACTACTATACCATCAATGAGTACCAAACAGATAACCAGGGAAATATCGTATTCAACAATGGAGTGCCTACCTATAAACCCATCCAATCCCTGGCAGGCTACGGCGATCCTGACTGGATCTGGGGATTCTTTAATACGGTTTCCTACAAAAATCTTTCACTTAATATTTCTTTAGACGGACGTGTTGGCGGGCTGGCACAGTCCACCACCGAAATGTATATGTGGAGGTCGGGCAACCATCCCAATTCATTAACAGAAGCCAGATATCTGGATGCTACCAATCCGGGTACCAAAAACTTTTTGGGCGATGGGGTGAAAGTAATTTCTGGTTCCATTGTGTATGATGCCAACTACCATGTTGTTAGCGACACAAGGCAATTTGCCCCCAACGATGTTAAAACAACCTACAAATCTTATATTGAAGCACTGCACAAAGGAACCGCCTGGGGTGGCTCACCCTCTTCTGCCGACCTTTTCAGTACCACGTTTATAAAATTGCGGGAAGTAGCCCTTACGTATAACCTTCCTTTAAATTGGGCAGAAAAAATCCACTCAAAGAACCTGTCTGTTTCTTTAATAGGACAAAACCTAATTTACTGGGCAAAAGACTTTAAATATTCTGATATTGATGGAGGAACTGAAAATTTTATTGACCCCTCGATGAGGTTTATCGGATTGAACCTGAAACTTGATTTTTAACAACCACTTATTGAAAAAAAATATTTTGCTATGAAATTTAATTTGAAACTTACAGCAGCCATTTTCTTAAGTGTGCTGTTATTTAATACGGGATGCAGCAAATTTGATGAAATTAACAGAAACCCGGATGCCACCGAGCGCGTTAGTGCTTCGATGCTCGCTACCAATATTATATTAATGAACTTTAAATTTAGCGGCAGGGATGCCAAGGCCTATTTAGACGACAATGCCTTAGTTAAATATATAGCCTATGCCAATGAAACCATCATGGCAGCGCAGTATAATTCCGTCGGTTCTTATGGGTTTGGTTCTATGACAATGGTTCCCAATATTGAAAGTATGTTGAAATATGCCGAAGGTAGCAGTATGGAAAACTCCTATAAAGGATTGGCCAAACTTTCTTCAGCCCTTATGTTTTACGAAACAACAATGAGAGTTGGCGATATTCCCTACAGCCAAACAGGGAAAGGCCAGTCAGGAGTTTTAAAAGTACCTTATGATACGCAGGAAAAAGTAATGATAGGCATATTAGACGATTTAAAAGAAGCGGCTCAATTCTTTTCACAGGGCGTAAAATTCGACGGCGACCCAACTCCCTATGCCGGCGATCCGGAAAAATGGAGACGCGCTACGAATGCTTTCGCGTTAAGAGTATTACTATCGCTAAGCAAAAAAGCCGACCTCGCCTCGCTGAACGTAAAAAGCAGGTTCAGCGAAATTGCAAATTCAGGACTAATATTGCAAGCAAACACGGGTTACCTGGGCTTAAAATATTCAGCAACCAATTTACACCCCATGGCCGGTACCAACGATCTGTTCACTAGTAGAACCGATGTGAGTAATACAATTATAAACAATCTGAAATTACTGAATGACAGAAGGTTGTACTATTATGCCGATCCGGCAAAGGCGAAAATATCCAGCGGGCTAACTGAGTCCAATCCAGATGCGTATGTTGGTGCCAACCCTGCCGATAATTATGACGATGTAACAGCTGAACATTTAAAAAACAGTTATTCTTTAATCAACTCCAGATATTTGAAAGTGGTGGACAGCGATCCCAGAATGATTATGACCTTTGCAGAGCAACAACTCATTCTGGCCGAAGCAAGGGTACTAGGATGGATTAGCACAGGCACCGCAAAAGAATATTACGAATCGGGTGTAAAAGCAGCATTGGCAGATATCATGGCTACCAGTGCAAGCTATGCACACGGCATGCCCATTACTCAAGCCTATATTGACAATTATTTTACAGGCGAAGCCGCTTTTAAAAGCAGTACAGCAGACCAGCTAAAACAAATAAGCCTACAAAAATATCTTATGTACTTCATGGTGAACCCTATTCAGGCCTACTATGAATACAGGCGAACCGGTAACCCTGCATTGCCCATCAATCCAGCAACTTCTTTAAACCTCACCAACAAAAATGCGATTCCTGTACGTTGGTTGTATGGAAGTACAGAAGGCAACTATAATAGAGAAAACCTAATTGATGCATTAAACCGACAGTATGAAGGCGTAGACGACATCAATAAAGTGATGTGGATATTGAAGTAAAATCTTCAAACAAAGTGTTGGGAGTTTTCCCAACATTTTGTTTATCACCCAAACAAACTATAACTCCAAAAATGTCCATTATGAAAGAAAGTACCCTGCTATTCTTTTGCCTGATCATCCTGGTTTCTCAAGTTGTTATTGCACAATCAGAATCCTGGAAAATGGTTTGGTCAGACGAGTTTAACTACTATGGATTGCCCAACCAAAGAAAATGGAATTTCGACACCATAGGCAATAGCTATGGATGGGGCAACAACGAGGCTCAGTGGTATCCCTACGCAAACCCTCGAAACGCTTTTGTGAGTAATGGCACCTTAAAAATAAAAGCCATCAGGGAAAAAATTTCGGGGAAAAACTACTCCTCGGCAAGGCTTACTACAAAACATAAAGGCGACTGGACCTACTGTAAAATTGAAGTCAGGGCAAAACTACCCGGTGGCAGGGGTACCTGGCCTGCAATATGGATGCTACCCACCGATTTTAAATACGGCGATTGGCCAAAAAGTGGCGAAATAGATATTATGGAGCACGTTGGCTCCGACCCCGATTCGATACTGTCCACCTCCCACTCAGAAGCCTATAATCATTCTATTGGAACGCAAGTAGGAAATACCATCTTTTTACCCGAAGCGATTACAACATTTCACGTTTTTTCTTTTGAATGGGACGCAAAGGAATGGAGAAGTTATGTAGATGGCAAACAGTATTTCTCTTATAAAAACGACGGCAGCGGAAGCGCTGTTTGGCCTTACGATCAGCCTTTTCATCTTATTCTAAATCTTGCTATCGGTGGGGGTCTTGGTGGAAGAAAAGGAATAGATGACAACCAGTTTCCCCATGTTTTCGAAATAGATTATGTGAGGGTTTATCAAAAAAAATAGAAGCCATGCCCCTTACCCGTTTCCAGTTTCTGGAGGGTTCGGTAACAAATGACCAAAATCATGTTTTTATTCTTACGAACTAAGATACCTTTATCTTTAGTTTGAGGAGAATACCTATATATAAA
>JBDHYK010000271.1:0-4495 GCA_039811305.1 Niabella sp. | reverse complement strand
CTGCTACAGGCAATGCTCAAAACGTAACCTTATCGGTACGAGACATGCCAGTAAAGAAAGTATTTTCAGCAATAAAAAAACAAACAGGTTTTGTATTTTTTTATGATGCTGAATTGATGAAAAAAGCACATCCAGTATCCCTTAACCTTAAAAATGTTCCGATTAACAATGCTATGGATTATATCTGTAAGTCACAGGGATTTACTTGGACGATGAACAGAGAAACTATTACTTTAATTGAAACAGTCGGAAGAATCAAAGAAGAAACAAAACAGCAAGGTATTGCACCTATAACCGTACAAGGTATTGTAACGGACGAAAACGATCTTCCATTGGAAGGAGTCAATGTGGTTGTGAAAGGGACTAAAATTGGCACAAGCACAACAAAAAATGGAGCCTATTTCTTTTCTAAAATTGATGAAAATGCTGTATTGTTATTTTCGATAGTTGGTTATAATTCGCATGAAGAATCTGTTAAAGGGCGAAAACTAATAAATGTCAAAATGGTTATCGCACCGGTTGAACAGGAAGAAGTTCAGGTTGCAAGTACAGGATATCAATTGATTTCAAAAGAAAGAGCTACGGGCTCTTACGATTTAGTTTTGAAAGATCAGCTTGAAAAACCTACTACTAATATTGGGTCTAGATTGATTGGGCAAGTTGCTGGTATGTCTTCAAAATTTGACGTAAACGGAAATCCCACTTTTGAAATTCGTGGCCAAACCAGTTTGTATGCCAATGCAAGCCCACTTATTGTGGTGGATGGCTTTGCTGTACAAGGAGATTTAAGTACCATCAATCCCAATGATGTTGAAAGCGTTACTATTTTAAAAGATGCTGCAGCTGCATCTATATGGGGAGCCAGATCAGCAAATGGTGTAATTGTAGTTGTCACTAAAAAAGCGAAGAAAAATACACCATTGAAAATTGATGTAAGCGTATTTACAAAAATGGGTGAAAAAATGGATTTAGATTATGTAAAACCATTGGCTAGTTCTGCTGAAACTGTTGATTTCGAAAAATTGATTTTTAATAAGAGTTGGTCTCCATTTATTAATACAGGTTCTTTTAATGCTGATGTTACGAAACAAAATTCTGCAGCAGCCATAGCAATGTACGAAAATTCATTTGGGTACATGACAGAAGCTGAAATGAATAATGTGTTGAATCATTTAAAAACGCTTGATAATAGAAGTCAAATTTCAAAACATTTGTTGGCAAACCCTACCAGTAAGCAAGTTAACTTGAATCTTTATGGTGGAAGCGAAAGAATGAGTAATAATCTTTCATTATTATTTGAAAAAAACCAAACCAATTTTAAGGAAAGTGATAATAGTCGTTACATGATTAATTATAGAACACAGTCCAAAGTGTTCAATTGGCTTGATTTCAATTTTTCTGGATTTTTCCAAATGAATGATACAGAAAATAGTGGCGTTTCTTTAGGTGATATTCAAGGACTAGCACCTTATGATATGCTTTTAAATAATGATGGTTCTTATGCAGATGTTAGCAGATATTATTGGCCAATTTTAAATCGAATGGTTCCGATGAGTAAATTTCCATATAGTAATTGGACATATAACCCGATTCAGGAAATTAAGAATAGAGATTTTAAAAACAAACAAATACTTTCAAGACTGCAAGCAGGCCTTACGTTTAAACTGCTGAAGGGTTTGTCGTTTGACAGCAAAATTCAATGGGAGAAATCAATTAGTGAAAATCGTAATTATTATAACGATAGTACATTTTATGTAAGAAGCACAGTAAACCATGCATCTACATGGAATATGGCTACAAATGCAATTACACCTAATTTACCAAAAGGTGGCATACTTACTATGAATAAAGTGGATGTTGAAGCCTATAACTTCCGTAATCAATTAAACTTTAATCGTCAGTTTGGCCAACACCATGAGTTGAATTTTGTAGGAGGCTCCGAAGTAAACAATATCATTACTCAAGCCACCAATAATCCTACAACTTATGGATATAATAATAATACACTTACTGTAGGTACTTTTCCCAATGGTCCTGGTGGTAGCTTTGCTCAAATAAAAAATTGGCTTGGCAATAATCAAAACTTTTCCTATATCAATACATTCTCTTATCGTACGGATCGATATTTTTCTCTTTATGGGAATCTTGCCTATACTTTCATGAAGAAGTATACGATTAGCGGAAGTGCTAGAACCGATGCGTCAAATTTAATTTCTGATGACCCTTCTTATCGTTATGCACCATTTTGGTCGGTAGGTGGTACTTGGAATGTGATGCGTGAAAAATTTATGCAGCCGGCAACTTGGGTGGATGATCTTCGCTTAAGAGCAACATATGGTTATAACGGTAATGTGGACAAAAGTACGGCCTTTATGCCTTTGATAGCTATGGCTTCTTCACCTAATATTTATACTAATGATTTTACTGCATCCATTTCAAGTTATGGGAATCCAACACTGCGCTGGGAAAAAACGGGTACTTGGAATATTGGTGTAGATTTTAGTTTGATGAATAGTAAGTTGTTTGGTAAAGTTGATTTTTATAATAAATCTGGTAAAGATTTAATTGCTACGCTTTCTATTCCATCTGTTTTTGGTACTACCAGCCAAAAGCTAAATAATGCAGCCATGACGAATAAGGGTATCGAACTTAGTTTAGGTACAAGAGCCTCTATCTTAAATAATGATATTGTATGGAGTGGTAATTTGAATTTTTCGTACAATAAAAATAAAATCACCAAATTATTTGTGGCTAATTATGCTGCTTATAATTTGTACGGTGGTGGCACTGCAGCGTATGTAGTTGGTAAAGATGCCAATACCTTATGGTCATTTGAATATGCAGGTATTAGACAAGCCGATAAGCAACCAATAGTAAAAGGAGCCGGTACAGATACCTATGATTTTACGGCTTGGACGCCTGGCGATGGTAGAAATTATATGCTAGATATGGGTACAAAAGTAGCACCCTATACACTTGGATTTACCAGCATGTTAAAGCTTTATGATTTTGATTTTTCTTTTATTGTAACCGGGAAATTTGGCCATGTATTTAATCGCCAATCATTCAATTATCCTGTATTGTCTGGTGGTAGAGTGTTGCCAAATAATCAATTGTCAGAAGTAGTAAATGGTGATCCTAATAAAGTGGTACCGATGCCATTGAATGACAATGAACCTCGTTTCTATTTCTGGGATCGCTTTTATCCATACCTAAGTTATTTGGTAGAATCTGCATCACATGTGCGCATGCAGGAAATGAATCTAACTTATCGTGTGCCTACAAAGCTTTTACAAAAAGCTAAATTAATGGGCGATATCAGATTGTTCGCACAAGCAAATAATATGTTTACCATTTTGGCAAATAAATACGGCGAAGACCCTGAATTTCCAAAAGGTGGCATGAAACCACAAGCACAATATACTTTTGGTGCACGCATTATCTTTTAATCCATTAAATGAAATCAAATGAACTTTAATATAAAAAATAAAGTATTTTATACCGGCATTTCATTGGTTCTTGCTTCGGGTATATTTACATCTTGTAACAAATTTTTGGAAGAACGTCCTTCTAAATCCACATCTTTGGTTGTGTCTAATACCGATCAATTAAATGCATTGTTGAATAGTTTTACTTCATTTTATTCAGAGGGAAATAGAACTGCCATATATAGTACAGACAACTACGAGTTTAATACTACTTTATACAATGCACGTCCTGGTACATTTAGTATGGCAGGAGTGGAGTTTGCTTTGTGGGATACAAAATATTTGGCGGACGATGGTAGAGAGGGTTTTTGGAGTGGCGAGTTTAGAAAAATTTTCTCAGCAAATATGGTGTTGCAAAATTTAGATAAAGTGTCTGGCACCGCTGTTGATAAAGACATTCTTAGAGCTGAAGCGCACTTTATTCGCGCATACAGTTATTTTCAATTAGCGAATACCTATTGTTTGCCTTTTACCGATGCTAATAAAGATGCCTTAGGATTACCTATCAAACAATTAACTAGTTTTGATGAGCCCATCAAACGTTCTAAATTATCAGAGGTTTATGACCTTATTGAGTCTGATTTAAAAGAGGCTTTGAAGTTAAATATAACATTGGCGCAAAGTGGAAAACCACGTCATTGGCGTGCTAGCAGTGCTGCTGTAAATGGTTTTGCCGCAAGATATTATTTGCAAAGAAATAATTATACGGAAGCATTGAGCTATGCTAATAAGGCATTAGCAGAGTATAACGTACTAGTTGATTACAATACCGAAATGCGTTTTGGTAAAACTTCAACTGTATTAATTGATGGTGGTACACCACAAGCGCAAAGTATAACTATTCAGTATCCTTACACCCACGATAATCAATCTGATTTTACGGATATGATTGGATGGAAAGAGTTTTTATATTTCAGAATGTTAAATCATGAAAGCTGGTGGTATATTCCTAGTATGGATTTGTTGAGTTTATATGATAAAGCAAATGACCTGCGTTATAAATATCA
>JBDHYK010000270.1:0-4497 GCA_039811305.1 Niabella sp. | reverse complement strand
TATGATCACCACCCAATCTCACAGACGAAAATTGGGGTACTGCATTTATAGCAAGCAAAGAATCAAAGTCGGCGCGCCACTGACGAAACCGGGTAGTATCGTGAATGGACAAATCCCAACCCGCAAAGCCGGTAGCCATCTTTCCCTGTAAAGATTTCAAATCTGCCTTGCCATAGCTGCCAAATTCTCCGTAGGAACGATAGCTAACGCCAAACCTTGCACAATGATCCCATAAAAACCCATCGCGGTTATTGGCAATTTTTCGTTTGCCCTCGCCGGCATAAGAGCCTCCCCTACCCCCATAACTTGTGGGCCAGGTTTTTTCTAAATAGTCGGTGGCATAAGCTCCCATCGTCCAGTTATGTCCATCGGCGCTGACTTCGGCGTCAACATAAAAATTATCGAATAATACAAAGTCCTTCACGATCTTATGCTGATTGGGTGTGATTTTCTCGCCAAACAATAACAAACTGGTATCGCCATTTCCGCCGGGCACATCGCTTAAAACCTGGTCGTAGGTTCGGTTTTCTTTAATAATATAAAATACATATTTAATGGGAGACGACCTCCCCACCTTGTCTGGAATGGGATTTCCAGGCTCCCCTTCGGGGTTTAGTTCCTTATCTTTTGAGTAGGGCGTATTTTGGTACACCGCCCTGGAGTAGAGGGCTTGTTGTGCTGCGCCAGGCAGGGGTACAAAACTGAGTGTCCCTTTAAACAAACCTGCAATATACTGTACGGGTGCCGGTTTCGCCGTATCACCAGCATGATGCAATACACCCTGTTTGATTCCCATTGGGTTGGGCCCATGAGGATTAGGCAGCGACGAAAGCCCCTTACCATTGGTAACCAAAATTTGTTTACCAACTACTTTCACATTGGTTGGGTACCAGCCAACAGGTATGAACCCCACAGAGAAAGCTTTGGCAGGCGTAGAAACATCAAACACAGCTAAACAATTATTATCTGCATTGGCTACATACAGTTTTTTCCCATCTTCGCTGAGCGCAACACCATTACTGGTAGAACCGCTTGGCGCATTGGGAAACAATGCTGCATTGAGAGTTTCAATTACTTTATTTGTTTGGGTGCTAATAACCGAAACCGAGTTATCATCGGCATTGGCTACATACAAAAACTCACCCGTTCTATTCAGACACATCTCATTTGGATGACTCCCTACAGCTATTTCTCCTGATATTTTTCGCTCTTTAACATTATAGATGACAACCTTTTTGCCACCCCGGAGCTTATATACAAATTTTGTTTGTTTTGAGAAAGCAAACAGGTGTAGTTCTCATGGGTCAATTTTAGCTCGTGCAGCATGTTCTTTGTGGCCAGATCAAAAACATAAAGACTGTTATTCTCTTTAGTTACAACATATAATTTATTGTTCACCACATCATCTACGTCAATCCCCGCAGGACCGATAGGATTAGGCCATTTTTTGCCCAATACGAAAGAATCCAATAAACTTAGCTTTCCATTGCTTATCTGATACCGGTTTATTTGATTGTCGTTTCCGCCAGAAGCATAAACAAAACGATCATCACCACTGAATTTTAGCCCATACCAGGCTTTGGCGATCACACGGGTATCCAGTACTTTTTTCTTTTTAATATCAATAAGCTCAATGCTTTGAACGCTTTGACCGTTATTGGTTACTGCTGCGTACTTTTTATTATGGCTGATAACCAGATTCAAAGGCAGGTCTCCTATGTTTATATTGAGGCCAGCCGGTGTAAGTGCCCAACCGTTGGGCAAGCCAGTTTTACGATTTTGCAATTGCCCGGCCGATTGTGCAGTACAGACCAGGGGAACAACAATCAAAACAAGGGTGGCAAAGAAATTTTGTTTCATAAAACAAAGGTTTATGATTCGCGTGATAGTACAAAAACAACTGTCCAAAAACTTCGAACTGCAATCCTTCTTATTTTCAAGATCCATTATTGAGAACCAACCAACGCCGACCACCCTTCTAATGCAGATGGTCATCTGCGGGTTACAATATAAAAATAAAGAATAAAAACCGTTCAAAATATGCCGTAGCGGCAGATCTTGCACGAAAATTACGACAAAATGACGTTAAAAAAAACAACTGGTATTGCTTTTGCTGTTTTACCGCAAAAATTACAATTATGATTGACGAAAAAGGAACGATTTCCATACATACGGAGAACATCTTCCCTATTATTAAAAAATTTTTATACAGCGACCATGAAATTTTTCTGCGTGAGCTGGTTTCCAATGGCGTAGATGCCGTGCAAAAAGCAAAACGTCTGGCTACATTAGGCCAGTTACAAGGCGAATTAGGCGAGCCTTTGGTTGAAGTGAGTTTGAATAAAGACGCCAAAACCATTACCATTTCAGATAATGGCATCGGCATGACCGCTGAAGAAATTAAAAAATACATCAACCAGATTGCATTTTCGGGAGCCGAGGATTTTCTCGCAAAGTTTAAAGACGCTAAGGACGCTAACGAAATTATCGGACAGTTTGGCCTTGGATTTTATTCTGCGTTTATGGTAGCCGAAAAGGTTGAAATTCAAACGCTTAGCTATCAAGAAGGTGCTCAGCCGGCTAAATGGTTGAATGATGGAACTACCGTGTTCGAAATCAGCGACGGTATCCGTACCGAGCGCGGTACCGATATCATCCTTTATATAAATGAAGAGAATCTGGAATTTTTGGAAGAACCTCGTCTGCAACAAATATTGGATAAATACGCCAAATTTTTACCGGTACCTGTTCAGTTTGGGATGCGTTCTACTACCGAACCTGACGGAGAAGACGAAGAAGGAAAACCTAAATACAAAACCGTAGAGGTACCTAATATCATTAACAACACCCACCCCATCTGGACGAAATCGCCAACTGAACTTAAGGACGAAGACTATCTTGACTTTTATCGAGAATTATATCCATTTAGTGAGGATCCTTTATTCTGGATCCATCTGAATGTGGATTATCCGTTCACGCTCACAGGTGTGTTGTATTTCCCTAAAATAAAAAATGACATTGAACTTCAGCGTAATAAAATAAAACTGTTCAGCCGCCAGGTGTTTATTACCGATGAGGTTAAAGATATTGTTCCCGAGTTTTTGATGCTGCTGCACGGGGTAATTGATTCACCCGATATACCTCTGAACGTGTCCCGCTCGTTCTTACAGGCCGATAGCAATGTAAAAAAGATCAACACCTATATCACCCGAAAAGTGGCGGATAAGCTGGCCGACCTCTTTAAAAACGACCGAAAAAATTACGAAGAAAAATGGAATGATATTGGCGTGTTCGTAAAATATGGCGCCATTAGCGAGCCTAAATTTTGGGAGAAAGCAAAAGACTTTGTGTTGCTGACCAATACAAAAAAAGAATACTACACCCTACCCGAATACAAAGAAAAGGTAAGCGCAGCCCAGACAGATAAGGACGGCAATATCGTGTATTTATACACTGTTAATGCCGACAGGCAGGATGCTTACATACAGGCAGCTCAAAAAAAGGAATTCGATGTGATTGTGATGGACAGTCCATTGGACAACCATTTTATCAGTCATCTGGAGCGCGATATGGAAAAAACCCGTATAAAAAGAGTAGACTCTGACGTGCTGGAAAAACTGATTGACAAAGGAGATGCACCAGAAAGCAGCCTGAGCGAAGAACAGACGAAAGAACTCAAAGAGATTTTTGAAAAAGCGATCACAAAACCGGGTATGGAAATTTCAATAGAAAACCTCAGCCCCGAAGCGATGCCCGTAACCGTTACCATGGACGAGTTTATGCGGCGTATGAAGGATATGGCCGCCCTGGGTGGTGGAATGAATTTTTACGGCTCCATGCCCGACAGTTATAAGGTAGCAGTAAATGCCAATCACCCCCTGGCTACAAAAATACTTGCAGAAACCAATGCTGAAAACCGAAGTGCACTGGCGCATCAGGCTTTTGACCTGGCACTGCTGGCACAAGGTATGCTTACGGGAACTGAGCTTACCTCCTTTGTAGAAAGAAGTGTAAAACTTATTTAGAAGCTATTTTTTATACAAATACGTTGAGAACCGGATGCTCCTGCGTCCGGTTTTTTTTTTACAAAGGTTTGATCTCAGAAATAGTAACCCCTGTAAAGCAATCATCGGCACATCCATGAGGAACGTATCCACAGGTTGAAATCATGCCGGAATGTTTGGTTTCAAAAATAATCTCGTTCGCGCTGGCATCCACTTTCAGCCATACTGTTTTCGCCTTGTTGTATAGGGCGTCAAGGGTTACGACTTCTGCTCCCGATTCATGTGAATTTAACTGGGTCAGATCTTCCTCCCAACTCTCAATTACATTTGGTTCTTTCCACATTTCCTCCACGGTGAACGCTCTTTTTACCACAACGCCATTTTCCACAAAAAGGGTTGTAGAGGTTTTAAAACCCGTCCACGAACTTGTAATACGTGTATATTGGTAGGTGTTGTTGCAGCTTTTCCTGAACGACAGCCAGGCTCGGTAGCT
>JBDHYK010000269.1:0-4569 GCA_039811305.1 Niabella sp. | reverse complement strand
AACCCGAATGAAACTATTTATGGAAGAGATTTTGGGCTTGCAGGCTGTTTCGGAGGCTCATAACGAAAAGTTGCGGGATGTAATGCAATTATTAATTGATATCCGAAAGGAAGCCCGCAGCCGAAAAGATTTTGTAACCTCAGACAAAATTCGGAACGAACTGGCCGCCGTAGGCATTGTTCTTAAAGACGAAAAAGATGGATCGGTAAGCTGGAATGTTAGTTAAAACGCCTGTACAGCAAAACAAGTACCGCCAACCCTCAACTTAATGAAACTCTGGGCAAGCATAAAAAAAGACTGGATTATTCTTGTACGCGACAAGGTGGGGCTGGCATTGATGTTTGTCATGCCCATTGTTTTAGCGATCGTGATCGCGATGGTGCAGAACAGCACCTACGAATTGGTGAATGATAAAAAAGTACCCCTGCTGGTTTTAAACCGAGATACAGCCGAGGCGGGAAGGCAGCTTGTTCAGGCTTTGGAAAAGGGGGGTATGTTCGTAGTGAAAAAAGTTCCCGCACAGGAAACGGAAACAGCGCTTAAGGCTCGGATGCAAAATAAAGAGGCACTGTTGGCCATCATCATCCCATCGGATTATACTCAAGATGTATTGCAGAAAGCTGAAAATATGGCGGCACAGGCTTTACAAGTAGTACCGATTGCACAAGATAGTGAGGGCGCAGAGCAAGCCCATCCTCTTCAACCGGCACCTCTAACACTGTTATATCATCCAGTTTTACAACCTTCTTTCAGACAGGGAGTTGATGGCGCACTCCATAGTATGCTACAGATTGTACAGAGTAAGTATATTGTAAGGCAGTTGTACAGCGGCATTAACGAAGATGCTTCAATCCCGGACGGACTGGAGCAACAGATTCTTTCGAACGAAACGCCCATACAACAGGTTGCGGTTGTAAAAAATGACAGTACCCTGATACCCAATGCTACCCAGCACAATATTCCTGCATGGACCGTTTTTGCTATGTTTTTTATTGTAATCTCCCTGGGGAGTAGTATTGTAAGAGAAAAAAGTAGTGGTAGTTTTCTCCGATTGAAAACTTTACCTACTCCGGTTTCCTTATCCTTTGTTTCGAAACAGATTTCTTATATCCTGATAACAATTCTTCAGGCACTTGTTATTTTTAGTATCGGTAAGTGGTTGTTTCCCCTAATGGGTTTGCCCGCCCTAAACCTGCCGGCCGAAAAATGGAGCTTATTATTGGTGATTCTTGTTTCCGGTTGGTGTGCAACAAGCTTTGCAGCAGTTATTGGTGTGTTTGCAAAAACTCAGGAACAGAGTAATGGTATTGGTGCAATATCTATTGTGTTATTTGCTGCTATAGGTGGGTTATTAGTGCCCGCATTTGCTATGCCAGAATCGTTTCGCACTCTGATGCGCTTTTCTCCGTTGTACTGGTGCCTTGAGGCGTTTTATGGATTGTTTCTCGAAGGTGGTTCTTTTAAGGATGTTTTTAAAAGCCTACTACCCATTTTTGCCATGATTCTGGTTTTACAACTTGCGGCCTGGGTTGGAATGAAACAACAGAAACTTGTGTAATTACTATCATGATTTTTTTTAATGCCGACAGGCTCCTCAATTTCTTGATCGTGTTGGTTTTTTATCTGCACCCAATGCCATTATCATTTCTTCCGAGGCATCGGGTGTAATAAGGATCTTTTTGTTATTGTAGAAGGTTAAAAGTATTGCATTTTTAAGATTGGTAGCATACCAGGTCATACGACCCAGTTTCCAGTTATAATACGTTCCGGAATAACCCCAAAAACCACCGTTCCCAAAAATTCTGAAACTTCTTCGAAGTTTTTTTACATCCACACTTTCTACAAATCGAATATCACGGGTCTGAAACACCTTATTCCCAAATAGCCGGAAAATTATCAATTCTCCTTTTTCTAACTTATATCCCCTAACAGAAAGTCCCCAACTTACCAGTAGAGCGAAGACCAAAGGCAGTAAAAAGGCCAGCTTTATTAAAAAAGGGATCTCGGGTGCAAAACCGAATAGTGCTATTGGCACAGCAACCAAAAGGAGGAATACTAAACCAGTTAATACAACAGAAGTTCTACTTAATGTAGCTTTAAAGTTCATTTTATTTTAGTTTTAAAATCCATTGGGTAATGAGTTCCAGCACTTGTGGGGCAATGGTTTGGTTGATTGTGGCATATTCATCCACACTGCCTGTTTTTGCCTCCTGAAACAAATGGTTCAGGGCAGGGAGCACCCGGGTTTCAAAATTTTTGTTTCGTGCCTTTTTCAACGAAGCCTGCCATCCTGCTATGTTTTGCTCTCCGTTTACCTGTACATCTTTATCACCGTTGATGGCTAGAACAGGTATTTTTAATTTTGAGATATAATCCGGAGGGTTGCTATTTAAGAAATAACGAAACCAGGGGCTGGCAATGATTTTCACTTGTTGGTTGATGATGGTTTGTTTTTGTGCGGGGGGTAGGTTTTTTGTGTCGTCCGCAGCTTCTAATGCCTTTTCTATTTTAAGTCTAAAATCGTTTTCAAAATTCGCGCCCTGATAGGTTTTTACGAAATCGTACAGGCCTTTGTTAATCCCAGCCTTTTCTGCGGCCTCCAGGTCGCTGGCTCCCATACTTTTTGCCACGTCAAAAGTTTGCTGCAGCATTAATTTCTCTATCGCAATGCCTGGCCCGGCCATAGAAATAATAAACTTAACGTTTTTATTAGTTGCTGCCACTATGGGTGCTATCATACCCCCTTCGCTATGCCCCAATAAACCGATATTTTTATACCCTCTGCTAATCAAAAAATCAACTGCAGCGCTAATGTCGGTCGCGAAATCGGCGGAGGTAGCCGTTTCTGAACCTTTTGAAGAACCACCCACCCCGCGATCGTCTAAACGAATTACGCCAATTCCGTTTTTTGTGAGATGATCAGCGATTACCCAAAACGGTTTATGGTCAAATATCGTTTCATCCCGATCCTGAGCACCACTTCCAGTAATCAGCACTACAACCGGAAACTGTTTTTTGTTTAAGGGTGTGGTAAGGGTTCCTGCTAGGGTATTTCCTTCTTTGGGGTTGATAAAGCTAATTTCATCAACGTTATAGTTAAAAGGTGGCTTCGGGGTTTGTGGACGCTCGGGCGCTTTTGGCGCTCCCTTTTTTAAAACTAATGGAAAGCTCTGTCCCATCTGCGTAAAAGTACCTGAAATGCTGTCTCCTTCCAGCCGCCCACTAAACGAGGCTTTTAATAAATTTATTTTTAATTCCAACAGGTTGTTGGCAAAACGGACGGTATCTACCGGTATTCCTTTTGCACCCTGTGAGGGGCTGTCTAAACTTGCGTTTAACGTTTCTTCTTTTTGCTGAATGTACCACACTAAGGGTAATTGTACCTTCTGAACGTTTAAAACGCCCTGCCATTGGCCGGTTAAAGGCTGCGCTCCTGCGCATAAAAAGCCGGTTACGAACAAAAGCAACAAAGAAAGAATGGGTGCGTATTTTGGAGTCTTACGATGATCCAGTAAGGTCATGGTTTTCTTCAATCGCATAACTGATTCTAATTTAGTTTATTAGATATTATTTAATTTTATCAATTAGGGGTCGGCTCTTGCTTGTCAAAGTTATAATTATTCTCGTATATATTAGAGGTGCCAGGGCATGATTTTTCGATTACAGTAAAAAAGATGCATTGGCTTCTATTTTAGTTGGATGTCGCCCAAATAGTAGGCATTGGAACTTTCAGACTACCGAAAAAGAAGCTTTGTTAAAGAAATTCCTTTTAGGAGAATTCTATTTGGCAGCGGTAGAAAAATAACTACCTTTGCACCTTCATTTATTTATTAAAAAATTTTCTTAATGAAGAGTTTCTTCTCTCTCAGCGTTGCGTTGCTATGTTCTTTTTTAGTTTTCGCACAAGACTCGTCTCAGATTCGATTTACTTATGGTCAACAAAGGGTGAGCGATAAGGAAGTAGCATTAACTATTACGGCGCATGTGGTGCAATCGGGGGTAAAATTATTTCCCCTTCAGAAAAGCCCGGAAGACCTTGTTTATTCTCAGGTTCTTTTTGATACCAGCTCTCAAAAGTACTTAAAAGGAGCGGTTACTGAAAAAGGGGATGCTAAAAAAGAGCAAGACGCGGCATTGCAGGCTGAAGTGTCTTTTATTGGAGATTCGGTTCAATGGACCCAGGAGATTCACTTAGACAAAACCGATTCCGTTGTCATTCGGGGATCTGTAAACTATATGTATAAAGCTGGTGATGAGTTTCCTAATGGCGTGGAAGCCTTTCGGTTTGTAATTATGCCCGAAAGCAGCCAGGGCGGAGCAGCCATTTCCGATGCGCAGGGATCTTCAACACAAAGGAAATCTTTGTGGGTACTTTTCTTGCTGGGACTGGGAGGGGGCTTTTTGGCCTTGCTAACCCCCTGTATCTACTCCATGATACCCGTAACCGTGAGCTTTTTTACAAAACGAAGTAAAACACCACAGGAAGGAATCAAGAACGCAATCTACTACGCGCTTTCCATCATGATCATTTTCACTTTGCTGGGAACGCTTATATCATTAATATTTGGC
>JBDHYK010000268.1:0-4571 GCA_039811305.1 Niabella sp. | reverse complement strand
AGTCTTGCTTCAAATCCCATATCCGGTTGTGGCCCTTACTGGGTACATTATAATATGCCGGCTGCAGGTGATGCAAGAATTTTGTTGGATTTGAACGGGGAGGCCGGGTATCAGCCGGGTTCAAAAGATAGAGTATTAGAGGACTTTGGTGTTGCAGCAGGAAATAATAAAACCATTGCCTGGGATGGTAAAGATGGATTAGGGAATGATGTAGTTTCTGGAACCACAGTGTCCATTGCTGCTACCTATTTGCGTGGACGTATCAATATACCCATTTATGATGCTGAAGTGAATGCCGGAGGTTTTGTAATCAACACAATGTTGCCGGTTTTTAAAAGTTCAAACCTTTTTTACTGGAACGATAAAAACTTGACTACAACAAGTGGAACGAATAGTAGTAATGATAATACTACTTCAGGATTTGTTGACAATAGCTACCTTGGAAAAGCAATAAGAGCCTGGAACGGCAACGGGAACCCGACATTTGCAGTTCCTGCACCAGCTGTAAGCGGCAATGATGGAAATACTGACCAGTACGATGATTATGGAAACATTAGAGTACTCAATACCTGGACCTGGGCGTTGGAAAACCAGTCACAAATTACTAATCTGGTATTTGGATGTGCTACATTATCAGGTCAGGTTTTTAATCAGACAAATACCAACTCCACTCCCAATGGATCAGCATTTCAGGGTATAACTGTAACATTAAAAGATGGCGATGGTAATACTATAGCCACCACCACCACTGATGAAAATGGCAATTATTCTTTTCCAAACATTGCGCCCGGGCCTTATGCCATTGAAGTAACCCCTCCCAATACACATGATCCCTACTCAGATACCCATGACACAGGAGATGATGGTAAGGTTGAAATTGTAATGGCCGGAACCAATAATTCAGGAAACGATTTTGGGCTTAGAGACAAAAGCCTTCCTGCTTATTTTGGCAATGTTTCTGCAATATGGAGCAGCAACGGATTGCAGATAAGCTGGAACACACTTACAGAATCGAACAATAGCTTTTTTGAAGTTCAGGTTTCTAAAGACGGTCAAAATTTCACCACCATTGGTAAAGTAGATAGTAAAGCTCCTGATGGCAATTCCTATTCGGCCCTTCAGTACGATTTTACAACCGGGGCAACAAGCGCCGCAGGTTTGTTAGGTCTGTCGATATTTGCACTTGCTTTTGGTGCATTTGCTTTCAACCGTAAAAACAAACAGCTTTATACACTGGCAATTGTTTTTGGCTTAGGTTTATTTTTAGCATCCTGCGCCAAAAATGACATAGACAGTGTGAATGCAAAAAGCAGCCTGTACGTTCGTATCAAGCAGGTGGATAAAGCAGGAACTTTTCAATACAGCAAAGTTGTAAAAGCAATCGTTAAGTAACTAACAATCAAGTATTTATAATCAGAGAGCCTCTAAACGGGCTCTTTTTTTGTGTGGGGCAGATTGCTGACTTGTTGCATTTGGGGTATAATACGAAAATGATTTTTAAAATAGATGAAAATTTTGCCGTATAATACCAGCCTGTCCCGAAAAATTCGGGAATGTGATAGCCGTTTAGACCAATTTTATTGGTCTATTACGGATATCCTTTCGGTATTAGGGTTTTTGCTACTTTTTTGTACTACGGTTTGAAACAGGCTACCATCCACCGCCGCCGCCGCCGCCGCCACCGCCGCCTGATGAACCACCACCTCCCGAGCCCGAGCCACTACTACTCGGTTGTGTGCTGGACGAAGACAATGAACTTGTAAAGCTCTGTGAGAAGGAATGACTTAGTGAACTGGAAAAACCGACAGTAGAACCGCCGTACCAATGTGATTCATAAGGTTCTTTCGTATCTTCTAAAAACTTGCTGAACTTTTCGCCCCAAATATTGTCCACACCAAAAACAACCGCAAAGGGTAGCATTTTCTCAAAAATTTCCGGCGTCATAGCAGGAGGGTTGAAAAATTGTAACTGTTGATTTTCTGTCGCAGCCAGGTACATCTTAAACCCGTCAATACCTGCCTTGATCTTCAATAACTCCGGCGAAGGTTTTTCAATCAGATACTTAAAAATGGTTAGCCCGAAAAAACCGAAGGTTAAAAAAATAAAGGCTAAGGTAAAAGGATTGAGCTCCGGGTGGATGTACTTCCAGTATAGCCCTATGCCCAACGGAGGCAACGAAGCCAATATCCAAATCCAAAACGACTTATACCGTAATGCCGATATGGAAAGAATACTGCTATACAAAATGGCAGACAGTATAAACAACACGATGCCGAAAACCAATTTTAGATCATTATACAGGTTCTTATACGCCATAATAAGAATAAACCAGTAAATAACAATAATCAAAAGATAAGGGATAAGCACTTTATTACGGTTGCTTCCTTTTGTTATAAGGCTTTTGTTTTTTGCCAGCAACTCCGTTCTAAAACGCTTAACCATCGTTTCAACCGAGACATCGTATTTACCCGTTATATCCAGACCATTACCAATTTGCGTGTAAAGCTTTTGTTCCTCCGTACTTAGGGGTACATTGGTTTTTTCTGTTTTGACAATCTTATAATGTGTTACTTTTTTCAAACCCAGGAATACTGACTTTTTTGTTTCCTCTATTTTTATGGCTCCCTTTACTGCCATATTTATGAGGGATGCAGTGATCAATTTTGGGGTATATTTTGCGTCATTCAGATAGCCAAGGGCGGCAGGGGAAAGGCCTTGTGGAGCATCGTATTCGGGTATAACCGTGGGTGCTGGAGGGTCTTGCCCGTATTTGAACCAGGTCCAGCCAAAAAAAGCCAATAATAGTGCCGAAATTGCTAAAAGCCCGTTCTTCAAATTATTGACTTTTAGATAAACAGGGAGTTGGGGCTCGTGTACCACTCCTTTTTTAAAGCCTACGGCGATGGTCAGCCCCTCCTGTGGGAGAAGCGGATCTTTTGCAAACCACTCTATCGTGGTGGACGACAGCAGGTTGGAGGTACAGTTTTGTTCTTCACTACCATAGGCTCCAGTATAACAGGCATTCTGAAGTACGTCTGCGCCCTGAGGCAGGGTGACCGTAGCCTTAATGGAATCAATGGGGAATAGCCATTTGTTGCCACAAACATTCCAGTATAGTTCGTCATAGTCTTTCCAAAATCCGATTTGTTTGTTGGATTCATAGCTTATTTCATAGGTGGTTACCCCATTATCAACATATTTATCGGCATCGCCAATATAAATATAAAAATCATTTCCTTCTGTTTTTGTGCTATAGGGTTCTGTCTGTCCGTCTTTTTTTACAGAAAGCACCTTATATTTTACATAAAAAGTTTGATTCTGAATATTTCTGCTTTTGGGCAACACCCTGTAAATACCGTGTTTTATATTCTCACCCAACACATTTACCTTTATCGTTTCGGTAACGATAATTACTGAACTGGTATCCACAACGATGGAGGATTGAAAATTCAAAATCCGTTCTCCGCCTCTCAAATCAAATTGTCCATACCCCGAAGTCTGGAAGGCCAAAAGAACAAAAAGCAGTAGAATTTTTAAATATTGTAGCATTTTTCTTGATTTTCAGAAGAGAGGATTTCATTGAGTTTTTGCCAACCTTTCTCGTGCCAGCCAATTTATTTTCTAAAACTACAAATAAATTTTTTTAAAATAACACAGAAAATACAAGAATATAAAAAAAATTTCCGGGTATTCTGTACAACCCAACCGAACCTATTTTTGTTATTAACGCATTGCAACTTAATGTTCATTTTTAAGTTTTTAAAATAACAAAACGCTATGAACCTGATTTTAGAATCCAATGCGCTTAGGGATTATCTCAATGAAATACCTCCCTATATCCTGTTTTCCACACCGGTGGTTCAGGAAACGATTCAAAAGATTAAAGCCGAAGCCTCCTCATCAGAAGAAAGGGCTAAGCTGGCTTTTACAATCGCAAGAGACCAGGTGAAACATTCTTTCGATACGGGAAACCTCGAAGTAGCCATTAGTGCAGAAGATGCCCTTGCGCATGAAAATGGCATCTGTTTTGCCAAATCGCATGTTTTGGCCACCCTGTTGCGGGGCATGGGCATCCCCGCGGGCTTTTGTTATCAGCGGGTGTTGCGAAAAGGAACGGTGGGGTCGGGCTACGCGTTGCATGGGTTGAATGCTGTATATCTGGAACCTACGGGCTGGTTTCGGGTAGATCCCAGGGGAAATAAGCAAGGCATTGATTCTCAATTTACTACCAACAAAGAACAGTTGGCCTATCCCATCCGACCCCAATTGGGCGAAGTAGATTACCCAAATGTTTTCATCGCGCCTATCCCTGCTGTAATCGCCTCAATGCAAGCATCTGCAACCAGCCAGGAGCTTTTTTTCAATCGTCCTGAAACCTTGTAATAATTAAACAGTTTCACAATGTCAGATTGTATCAACGCCGAAAAACAAAGGCTACAGGAAAATTACAATAAAGAAAAGAACTGGTTAAAATGGGGGCCTTACCTATCCGAACGACAATGGGGTACCGTAAGAGAAGATTACAGCGCCAACGGGGATGCGTGGAACTATCTTACTCACGATATGGCTCG
>JBDHYK010000267.1:0-4573 GCA_039811305.1 Niabella sp. | reverse complement strand
ACCTGAAAATTGAACCGTACCGCTGAGATGGGGCTGAAGGGTAATTTTACCGCCTTTTTCGCTGAAGATACTTAGTTCTACATTTTTAAAATTTTCTCTTTTGCCACTAAGCAGGAAGGCCCCCGGCACCCGTAGGTTTTCAAAAGAGCAGTTGGCCCAGTCTTCAGGCACCGCAGGGAACACGCGCACTACCTCATCCCAATATTGTACATACAGCTCCTGAATACTTTGCATGGCTGCCAGAGGGGTTTCTATTACGGGTCCGGTTTCGGCATAAAGCGTATTGGGCTTTACAAACCTTTTGATAAAAGATTTTAAAATATCGCGGGCTTCGCCCCCCTTTCCCATCATGGCCTTCATAGAAGCGTGTCCGGTAAGGGAATAGCCCTGAAGTGCCTGAGGTTTGCTTTGCCAGGTTTGGATTGATTTTTCTATCAAAGCACGATTTTCCAACTGATCCCAATGAATATCGTAAAAAGGATATATCATCATTAAATGCGAATAATGCCGATGCGATTGCTCATAGGGTACACCCTGCGCAATCAGAAAGCCTGTTTCGTCTTTTGGGTAATCTATCAAATGTTGGTACACCTCCTGCCAGGTTGAAAGCAGCGGTTCTTTGCTTCCATTTTCAAGGGCTAATTTTATAAGAGTTTTCAGTCCCCATTTTAGTACAGACAGGTCATAATTCGTGTTGTAAGCATATCCTTTTGGATACTCGGGCGAATAGGTTCTAACGGAAAGTTGGTATTTTCTTTCTTTATTCTTTTCTAACAAATGAAGATAATAGTTGATGCTCTTTTTCAGCAATTCAGCTACTTTTATCCTTAAAGAGGGATCTCTTGTTACGTCGTAGTGTTGATAATAATAAAACAGCATCCAGGTAAGGTTGCTAAGTTCTGCTTCTGGAGCTGGCAGCGTTGTGGTATCACCCTTTATCAATTTCACAGGTTTTAGCAGATCCGGTGCTCCGCTGCGCCCAATGGCTATGGAATTGTACTGATAGGGCGCTGGCACATTCTTTTCAAGATTTCGGACATTCTTATCAATCATTTTTATAAGGGATTCGGCCAGGCCCAACTGATTTGCTGTATAGAGCGGTGAATAGGTAAGTTGAATATTCAGGTTGAACCAGTAACCCGGCCAGGGCGTTCTATCCGTCCAGGGACCCTGTAAGTCTATTGCAGGCTTATCGGATCGGGTAGCAGACGCTAATTTATATAATTGAAGATTGTAAAAGTCTTGCAAGTCCCTGTCTGGGATATTCAAAGCAGATTTTGTATAAAACCGATGCCACCAGTTCTGGTGTGTTGTCAGTTTTTCGGGTAGCTGGTTCCAGTCAAAACGTTTCAGTGCCTTACTCACTGTTTTTTGAGTAGTGTTAGTTTTCGGCTGATAGTCTGTGGCTACCAATACATAGTTTTTACCATCTATCTTTTTCGTCTGATATCCGATGCAATAACTGCCGCCAGCAAGCAATTGTTGAAAACTGGTTGTCAGGTTTTCAGATTTTCGAAGGATTACGGGCGGGTTGGGCTGGTAATGAGCCGGTTTCGCCACATAATCAAAGTTCGCCCTTGGGCTTTCGGAAATTGCAGGCTGCCAGCTCAGGTGCCAGGTACCTTTATACTGTGGGTCATCCATCTCAATAAGAATATAATTTTCTTCTGCCAGTGTTCGTGCTTTTATGTGTAGAGTACCCAATGCGGTAGAAATGATTGCCACGCTTTCTGCATTATAAATGTCCATTTTTCCCATTGTTTCGATAATGGGTTCCGATAGCCGAATTTCAAAACTTCCGATGGGCAGGCGGGGTCTTGCAAACAAATTATCTTCGCCGGTTCTGCGATCGTACACGTCGGTTCGCCCGATATTGACTTTTACGGTATGATTATCTTTAAGATGGGTCATCGTACCTAATAACCCATTTCCTGTAAATACGCCCTGGTAAATGGTGGCACCCAGTGCAAATGCCTTTGTTGCTTTGGTTTGCTGAATATTGTCAATAAACAAACGCTGCGCCTGGCTATCTCCCCCATTTTGGGAATTTGCGGCCAGCCAAAAAATAATCGCTACTGTTCCTAATAAATACTTCATGGTTTCTTTTGTTGCAATTACAAGGTTACAAAACGCTGCTGTAAGTAAAAGCCGGGCGTGCTGTTTTGCTCTATTTTTTAAGCTCCAGAACCTGTATTCCCTTATCCCCATCGGTAGATTTCCATTTCTGATACTTTTTCTTGTTGGAGATAATAATCCAGGTTTTTGAAAACTCAGAATTCCGTCCATCAATCGTTACGTATTTACCATCGGTTGAAGTCCATCTAAAGGGATTTTGGTCTTTGTGGGTGATCCCCAATACGGTGTAATTCACATTTTTTTCTCCTTTGCCATTTTTGTAAAACCGGATGGTTCCAATATTATTAAGCGATACTCCTTTTTGTCCCGGCCTTGAATTTTCGTAGCGTTGTACCGCCCAGGAGCCGGCCAGGCGCGGTGTGCAGGAAGCAAATACAAGTGCTACCACCATCCCGGTTAAAAATTTTTTTGTATTTGAAATCATGATTCTTTTTTTTAATTAGGAAACTTATTTTTTAGGAAAAGTAAACTCGAGGGAGTACAGACTTTTTAGTTAACCCGGTCTTTCTCTCGCATTGTTTTTAGTGTTGAAGTCCATTTTTGCAGTTCCAACAACATTAAGTCAGTGGATTTTATAATTCTTTCATCGGGCTGAAACTCACCCTGCTCATTAATCAATTTAGAATGAAACGGAATCGTTACTTGTTCGGGCACCGGCATCATGCCCAATGTAGTAACCACCTGTTTGATCATTTGTGTTGCCCGCAACCCACCGGAAAGGCCACCGTAGCTCACAAAGGCAACCGGTTTATACTTCCATTCATTAAAAAGAGTATCCAATGCATTTTTTATAGGAGCCGGAAACCCGTAATTGTACTCTCCCAGCACAATGATAAAGGCATCTGCAGGGGCAATCGTTTTACTCCACAACTTTGTGTGCTCGTATTGATATTGTTGCAAACGAGGGTGCATTGGTTCGTTCATAAAAGGAAGGTTCCTCTCGGCCAAATCCAATAGTTCCACATTGCAAGGGGTATGGGCGGTTACATATTCTGTAACCCACTTGGCAATAGCCGTTCCGGTTCTGCCTTCGCGGGTTGTAGAGGTGATTATTTTTAATACCACTATTTCTTAGTTTTTAAATGAAGCAGGCTTTTAAAATTAGGACAAAATGGGCGCCTCCGGGGGTTCTGAGGGTTTTGAGCCATTATTAGGCAAAGGTATAAACTCATTATTATCATTGGGTGGCAATACAATTCTGCCTGCCTGCCAGTCTGCTTTTGCCTGTTCAATGCGTTCTTTTCTGGACGACACAAAATTCCACCAGATATACCGGCTGCCCAGGGGTTCGCCACCTAATAGCATCAGTGTAGTAGTTTCTAATGCTTCAAATACAGGTTCCTCGGTTTTGCCAAATACCAGCATTTGCCCCGCATCATACCGAACACCGGAGGATTCGATGCGCCCTTTTACAATATAAACACCTCGCTCGGCATAGCCAACAGGTAGATTTATTTTTACATGGGCTTCCAGGTTCACATGCAGATAAAACAACGGCGAATGTGTTTTCACCTGATTGGACAAACCGTACGCATTTCCTGCAATTAACCGCATCCAAATGCCTTTATCGGTAAAAACGGGTAGTTCCTCTGGCGAAAAATTTGTAAATCCCGGATCTGTTTCTTCATCCTGTTCGGGAAGTGCCACCCAGGTTTGCAGCATCTCTAACTGACTTTGGGCAAGAAGTCCGGCGTTTTCAAATCGTTCGGAGTGGGCAATTCCTCTTCCGGCTGTCATCCAGTTCACCTCGCCGGGGCGTATGATTTGCTGCACCCCCAAACTGTCTCGATGGGTAACTTCACCACCTAAAAGATAGGTTACCGTTGACAAGCCGATATGAGGATGTGGTAAAACATCCATAGAAGAAAGATTCGAAGCAGAGACAGTAACAGGGCCCGCATGATCCAGAAAAATAAAAGGCCCTACCATTCTGCGTTGGCGAAATGGCAGAACCCTTCTTACAAGTAAGCCTGTATTGAGTGCAGCGCTCCGGGCGTTGATGATTAGCTGGGGCATTAGCGTTTGAAAATTATCTTTTTTCTAATTGTCTGCGCAGCTTTTCTTCCACATCGGCCAACAGTGCCAAAAAGTCGTCGCCGTATTCTGAGGCAAACGGATCGTTTCCGGCAATCCCCAGACGAACGCTTAGCTTTTTTTGTTGTGTAGATTTTTCGGCTTTATCTTCAAGATAGATGTCGGCATGGGTGATTCCCGAAAAATACCTGTTCAATCGCGATAGCATTTTCCGTATTCTTTCCTGAACGGGTTCTGCCACGTCAAAATCAACCGCCTGAACATCTAATTTAATTCCTTCAAAATTTTCTGTGTAATTCATAACTTATTTGTTTAAAATTTTGTCAAGTTCCAATCCGAGGGCTTTGGCTACGCCCTGGCCATAGGCGGGGTCGGCTTGGTAACAATTCGTAACGTGTCGTTC
>JBDHYK010000266.1:0-4599 GCA_039811305.1 Niabella sp. | reverse complement strand
AACATGAAAACGACGCCCTAAAAATGAATCTGGTATATCCCGGATTATTAGCGTTTGCAGAAAGAACCTGGCGCGGGGGTGGTATAAAAGGGTGGCAGAGCAATATTGGACAACCGGGTGAACCACAAACCCTCGAATTTGCAGCCTTTGAAAACCGGTTATTAGATCAGAAGAAGCAATATTTTTCACATCGCTCTTTTCCTTATGTTGCCCAGCAGGCGCTTGCCTGGAAATTATATGGGCCCTACAACAATGGGGGAGATTTGTCAAAAAAATTTGACCCGGAAACAAAACCCGGTAGCTTATCAAAACAGCCTTTTTACAAAGAAATGGTGGGCGCTACTGTAGTACTAAGGCATTGGTGGGCTCCATTGATCGCAGGGGCATTAGACGAGGTGGCAAAAGAAAACACTACCTGGTATGCCACTACAAAAATTTGGAGTGGGCAGGATCAGCTCAAAGACTTCTGGATTGGCTTTTATAACCTGTCACGATCAATGGCTACCGATACACCCCCAGCGCAGGAATGGGATTATAAAAAGAGTGCGGTTTGGGTAAATGGACTGCCCATTGCTCCCCCCAATTGGAAACGAGCCGGCTTAAAAGGGAATTTAGAGATCCCTCTAATAGACGAGGGTTATGAATACAGGGTTGCTACAAGAATACAATTAAAGAAAGGCTGGAATGAGGTTTTAATAAAAGCTCCTGTGGGCTCCTTTAAAGGAAAAAGCTGGGAAAATCCCGTAAAATGGATGTTTACTTTTACGCCAATTGATTAAATTGGCAGTGGATAGTTTGCCCACTCCCACAGTACTTCTACTCTTCGCAAGGGCGAAAAAATTACTGTATAAAGTGATAGATTCTTTTAGGTAAATGTAAGTCGTAATTCTAACAAAGGAATACCAACGCATCTGAGAGGTGCATCCCAATTTGTCGCGAGCGTCATCTCGCTGCAGGGCGAGATCTCCTGAATATTGGGATAGATTCCTCACTTCGTTCGGAATGACTATAAATAGGATATTCGTTTTGTGCCACAATTTGGAATGCCCCCATCTGAGTTTTTAAACTCAGGCTTGGGGCTACTATTTGATTTGTTTATTAAGAATGAAATTTTCTTAATCGTCAGAAACTGCGTCTTCGTTTTCAATTGGAAAAAGGCGGTCTATCAAAACAATGGCGCCGTAAAAAATTGCCATAACAATAATAATACCAATCATTCCAATTCCCAGAATCTTGAGTGCGGCGTAGGTAGTATCGGTCATCGTAATTTAGGTTTTAAATGAGGAACTTATCCAAATAAGGGTACTAATGCAAGGATGAGGCCACCGGCAATTACCGATCCTATTTGCCCTCCTACATTGGCACTCACGGCCGGCATCAACAAATAGTTGGTAGGATCTTCTTTTTGCCCCATATTTTGCACCACCCGGGCTGCCATAGGAAAGGCCGATATGCCACATGCGCCAATCATGGGATTTATTTTTTTCCTTGCTGGCAGGAAGATGTTCAGAAATTTTGCAAACATCACACCTCCAAAAATATCAAAGATAAATGCAATTAAACCCAATCCAATAATCATCAGGGTGCTCGTGCTTACAAACCGTTCGGCGGTCATGGTACTGGCAATACTGATGCCCAGCACTAAGGTTACTAAACTGGCCAGTTCGTTCTGTGCACTCTTCGACAACGTGTTTAGCACACCACATTCTCTAATAAGATTGCCAAACATTAAAAAGCCAATTAAGGGCACCGATGCAGGTGCGATCGCTCCCGCAATGACGGTTACAATAATTGGAAACAGAATGAGCGCGGTTTTTGAAACGGTTTTGGCATGAGATACCATGTGAATGGTACGTTCTTTTTTATTGGTCAACAACCTTACAATGGGTGGAATGATGATCGGTACCAGGGCCATGTAAGAATAGGCTGCAACCGAGATGGGACCCAGCAACTCCGGTGCAAACTTGTTAGAGACAAATATAGAAGTAGGCCCGTCGGCAGCGCCAATGATGCCAATGGATGCTGCTTCTTTTAGAGAAAACCCTAATGTAGTAGCTGCAAACAGGGTAAAAAAGATTCCAAACTGTGCTGCAGCACCAAACAGCAAAAGCAACGGATTTTTAAACAGTGGAGAAAAGTCTATCATCGCCCCAATGGCAATAAAAATCAATAATGGAAAAAGTTCGTTGGCAATACCCATATTGTACAGCGTATCTAATGCACCTTCCACGGCTTTGCCAGTGTCTGGGTCAAATTGTGTGATGGCTGCGCTGAACGGGATATTCACCAAAATAGCCCCAAACCCCATTGGAAGCAGCAAGGTGGGTTCATATTCTTTTTTTACGGCTAAATAAATTAAGATCATTCCTATTGCCATCATTACAAGATGCTTCCAGGAAATGGAGAATAATACGGGTAACAGTTTTTCAAGATCCATGGCAAATGCATTATTTTATTTCAAAAGGTTGCGTTTCAAAGCTTATCTGCGATTGTGTTAGTAGTTACTAAGCGTATAACCACGCACAGGAAAACCCGTCTAAAAATCATACGCGAATCAACGATGTAGAAGGGTAGGGTACTATTGCTCGGTTAGAAACCTCGCAGCAATCTAAAAGCAGGCTATTCTAACTCGATGAGGATATCGCCTTCCAACACGGTATCGTTTTTTAGGATTTGCACCGACTTTACGATGCCGTCTTTATCGGCATTAATATTATTTTCCATCTTCATAGCTTCCAGACATAGTACGGTTTGTCCCAGTTTAATCGGGTCGCCTTCTTTTACAAAAATTTCAAGAATCTTGCCGGGTAGGGGAGATTTTATGTTTCTTGCTTTTCTTACGGCATCGGGTTTTGCTGTTTTTGCTGTGGAAGCTTCAATATCGGTTGAGGGAGAAACGGGGGTACGCATTAACTTAGGCGTTTTGGTGATTTTTATTTCCCTGTCTATTTCCACTTCGTAAACAATTCCATTTACTTTTACCGTGGCTTGAGCATCTTCTACCCCAATGATCTCTACCTGGTAGTTTTTATTGTTTATTTTAAGGATATATTTTTTCATTTTTTCGATTTATCAGTTTTGATAATTATTTTATGGGGCGGCGTGTAACCATGCGAAAGGGCATTTGCTTCATATTGTAAATCTTAGAATTCCACGGGGAGTAGGGCCTGATTGCTTTTTGGATGGTAGCTAAGGTTTCTTCCCTTTCGTAGGATTCATAAGAGTACAATCGAATGGCTAAAGCAATGGCCGCCGTAAGTTCGGCGTCGGTTACTTCCTCAGGCATAGCAGGGAGGGCCGGTTCCGGCGTTTCTGTTTGCTGGCTCTTTCGTTTGCCAAATAAAAATTTCATGATTTTGGTTTTTTATAGTGGAATATTACCGTGCTTTTTGGCAATTACTAATTCTTTTTTTGTGGCTAAAGATTGAAACGCTCTGATTACTCTGGCACGAGTATTATGAGGCATGATCACATCATCAATGTACCCATGCGAGGCCGCATCGTAGGGGTTGCTAAACCGGTCTTCGTAGTCTTGCTCGAATTTAGTTGCTGCCGCCTGCTTTTCTTCCTCGTTTTCGATCTTTAATAATTTTTTGCCAAATAATATTTCAGTAGCCCCTTTTGCTCCCATTACGGCTATTTCGGCTGTAGGCCATGCGTAGTTGATATCGCCTTTGAGTTGTTTTGAACTCATCACACAATAGGCGCCGCCATAAGATTTGCGTAGGATGACAGTTACTTTGGGCACCGTTGCAGAGCCATAAGCATATAACAGCTTCGCACCGTGAATAATAATGCCTCCATATTCCTGAGCCGTGCCCGGCAAAAATCCAGGCACATCTACAAGCGTAAGGATGGGGATATTAAACGCATCGCAAAACCGAACAAAACGGGCTGCCTTGCGGGAGGCATTAATGTCTAAAACTCCCGCAAGATAGTTGGGTTGATTCGCTACAATGCCTACGGAGATGCCATCAAAACGGGCAAAGCCAGTTACAATATTGGCAGCGTAGTTGCGAGCAACTTCCAGAAATTCGCGGTTATCGGTAATGGCGTGGATTACGTCCTTTACATCATAGGGCTTGGAAGGACTATCGGGAATAATGTGATCGAGGGCATCCTCTGTTCTCTCGGCAGGATCATCCGTGGGCACATACGGCGGATCTTCCAGATTGTTTTGTGGCATGTAGCTGAGCAGTTTGCGCAGTAGCATAATGCCCTCTTCTTCATTTTCCGACACAAAATGGGCTACACCCGATTTGGAAGCGTGTACCATGGGACCGCCTAATTCGGCATCAGTAACATCTTCGTTTGTTACCGTTTTTACCACTTTGGGTCCGGTTAAAAACATGTAACTATTGGTTTTTGACATGATAATAAAATCAGTCAGTGCCGGGCTGTAAACCGCACCGCCGGCGCAGGGGCCAAAGATGGCTGATAGCTGCGGTACTACCCCGGATGCCAGAATGTTCCTTTCAAAAATTTCGGCATAGCCTGCCAGGCTTTTTACTCCTTCCTGTATGCGGGCGCCACCGGAATCGTTAATAGCTATTATAGGGGCACCCATTTTCATGGCCATGTCCAAAATTTTACAGATCT
>JBDHYK010000265.1:0-4654 GCA_039811305.1 Niabella sp. | reverse complement strand
AATTGAATGACGCAAAAAGCAAAAATCGGCCACAATTCATTCGAGACTTTCCGGGGTTTGTAAAGGAAAATCAAAATTGCAATCAGAGGGGCAGCCACATCCAAAGAATTTAATATGATATTGATTCCCCTCATGATTGCTGTTTTTGAAATAGCGTAACGCCGTCTTACCTTCAGGTTGCCTTTGATCTATCCTTCATTTTCAGGTGGGCAACCGGGAGGGTAGGGGCAACCAATTATTTCCAAATCTTCTGGTGCTGCGCCCATTGCCTTTGCCGACTTCGCTTTGATAGGTTTGGCGGGGACTGCATAGGCCGAAACCACAATCGTATCTACTTTCTTGTTGCGGCCGGCAGCCACTGTTTTAAATTCATTTTTGATGATGATCAGGCTGGCTTTTGGATTGGATGCAAGTAGTTTTGCCATGTCTTTTCTCCTGAATGAGTATTCAAAATTGCATGAGTTGTCCATAAAAATCACGATTTTAATGGTTAAAAAATATTTCAACAAGGTTCTGAAACTAAGGTAAAAATAAAAACGGGAATTTTCCCGTATTATTTGGGGGTTTTCCCCATTTTCTAATTAAAACAAGAACCTGATATTTGCATCAGAGACTACAAAAACATTCGGCTATCCTGTAAAAAGCGCTATTCATCTTATGAAAAGTCAGAAGCCCCGGTTGGGAAGAATACTTTGTAATGTTCCCAACCGTGTTTTTTTGCTTCAGCCCTAAGGAATTCATAAAAAAACACCTGAATTTGGCTCACGCTCCCTGTTGGTAGGGAGTTTTCAGCCAGGTTTTGCTCATCGGTTCTTTGTTCCCTGCAATTTGTTTGCTAATTTTGCAGCCTTTACAGTACAAAAAAGCGTATGATAAATATAACTTTCCCAGACGGGGCACAGAAAGACTATGAAAATGGCGTGAACGCACTGGATATTGCAAAGTCCATTTCAGAAGGATTAGCGCGAAATGTGATCGCCGCAAGCGTAAATGGTGAGGTTTGGGATGCTACCCGACCCATTAACAAAGATGCGAAACTGGTTTTGCTAACCTGGAAGGATGTAGATGGCAAGAAAACGTTCTGGCATTCCTCTGCCCACCTGATGGCAGAAGCCGTGGAAGCCACTTTTCCGGGAGTGAAATTCTGGGTGGGCCCCCCTATAGATAGTGGCGGTTTTTATTACGATATTGACCTGGGCGACAGAAAGCTGACCGAAGAAGACCTGGGCACCTTAGAAAAGAAAATGAAGGAGCTGGCCAAGAATAACGAGGTTTATATTCGAAAAGAGATGCCAAAAGCCCAGGCAGTGGCGTATTTTACTGAAAAAGGCGATGAGTATAAATTAGATTTGCTCAACAACCTGGAAGATGGAAATATTACCTTTTATACACAAGGAAATTTTACCGATCTGTGCCGTGGGCCCCATATTCCGAATACGGGGTTTATTAAGGCTATGAAGCTAACCAGCATAGCCGGCGCTTATTGGAAAGGGGATGAGAAGAATAAAATGTTGACGCGTATCTATGGCATCACTTTCCCTACACAAAAGGAATTGGATGATTATCTGGCCATGCTGGAAGAAGCCAAAAAACGCGACCACAGGAAGTTGGGCAAAGAGTTGGGAATTTTCACCATGGATGATGATGTGGGACCAGGTTTGCCGTTATGGATGCCCAATGGTACCATCATTATTGAAGAGTTGGAAAAATTGGCAAAAGATACCGAAGAAGCTGCTGGTTACAAACGCGTGGTTACCCCGCATATAGCCAAGGAAAGCATGTACCTTACCAGCGGACATCTGCCTTACTATGCCGACAGTATGTACCCCCCAATGGAACTGGAAGGGCAGAAATACTACCTGAAAGCAATGAACTGCCCGCACCACCATAAAATATTTGATGCAGAACCTAAAAGCTATAAAGACCTGCCACTTCGGTTGGCAGAGTACGGCACCTGTTACCGATATGAGCAAAGTGGCGAGCTTTTTGGATTGATGCGGGTTCGATGCCTGCACATGAACGATGCCCACATTTATTGTACCAAAGAACAATTTGCTCAGGAATTTATAGCGGTAAATGACATGTACCTGAAATATTTCAAAATTTTCGGAATTCAAAAATATGTCATGAGGCTTTCGCTGCACGATCCAGAAAAATTGGGGCAGAAATATGTAAACGAGCCGGAACTGTGGCTGGAAACGGAGGATCTGGTACGTAAAGTGTTGATAGAGGCCAATATTCCCTACGTAGAAGTAAAGGGCGAGGGTGCTTTTTATGGCCCTAAAATAGATGTGCAAATATGGAGCGCCATTGGCAGAGAGTTTACCCTGGCTACCAATCAGGTAGATTTTGCCCAGGGGCGCCGGTTCAAACTAAGCTTTACCAATCAGCAAAACCAACCCGAGGTTCCATTGATTATTCACCGGGCACCTTTAGGCACTCACGAAAGGTTCATTGGCTTTTTATTGGAACACTATGCCGGTAAATTTCCGGTGTGGCTGGCACCGGTTCAGGTAAAAGTATTGCCAATTAGCGATAAGTTTTTAGATTATTGTAAAGAGTTAGTTCAGAAATTGCGGAAAGCGAAGATTCGGGCCGAAGTGGACGACCGCAATGAAAAAATTGGTAAAAAAATTCGCGACAATGAATTGCACAAAGTACCCTATATGTTGGTAATTGGCGAAAAAGAAATGAACGAAAGCAAAGTTTCTGTAAGACGGCAGGGAAAAGGAGATCTGGGTATGAGAGACGTTAATGAATTCATTACCGGAATTGTTCACGAAATCGAAGATCGTGTGAATGAGTAAGGATTCAACCCGGATTCACTACAATTCATTTTCTACTCCCCTTTCTTTTTAGGGTCGCCAGGTATGGTGGGGATACCGTTTTTTTATTTTTTCCCAAAAGCCATTGCTCCAGTCCATAAAAACCGACGGACGCCAGGTTTTGGGCAAAGAATCTAAAATGGCTCCTGCCATTTGACTTCCCTTTCCTTTTACAGGAGAATTGATATCAAAAAAATCTACGGATTTGTATTTTTTATTGTATAGAATTTGAATACCGATTGCTGTTGTATGCCCCACATCGGTTACGGGTATTTTTGGGCTTTTCGGACGATTTTCACTGGATGCTGCAAGCGTATCATCGGTGATACGGATGTACCTGATAAAGTGCAGACGAGCTAACTTAACTGCCATAGCTACAATTGGCGGAGGCAATTCTTTTATTTTTGATACAACCCAAATCTGCGTGCCGTTTTCATTAAAAGGTAAAAACCTCTTTTCAAAATCTTTTCTTTTTGTCATTCGTTATTCAGCTATTGTTAAATTGCCTGGCGACGATACATTAAAATAAATTTCCATCTTATGCGGGCATAGCACCCTAAATCATTGCAAAACAGATCGCTTTCCGTAAAGTTCCGATGGAGTTCAATTTTATTTAAAACCCCATCCTGATTTCAATTGCCTTCAAGAATCACGCCAAACTCTGGTTTTTCCAGGGTTCTGGTGGATTCGTGCTGCTTTTGCATTTGATTCCCTTCTGATATTTTGTATTGCAACCATTTTGTCCCGAAGAAGTTCACAAACCCATGAGAACGCTGTTTTCGTAAATTGCGCTTTTGTGGTTTGATTTTTTAGAGTGTTTTTACTCGCCTTCACGGCTCAATACTCCGGAAAATCTTTTAATATCAGCTTCCGGCAGTATGGGTTGTCCATTAGTAATGTTTTCACAAAGCTGATGGGCAAAATAGGGCGCCAGAGAAAATCCCTTGGTGCCCAATCCATTAAGTATCCCCAGGTTGGAATATAAGGGATGAAACCCCACAAAGGGTCTGCGCTCTACAGTAGCGGGGCGGATGGCGCTTCGGTGTTCAATTATCTTATAGGGTAGCTTTAGCCAGTTTTTAAGAACATTGTTTGTTGCTTCTCTGAACTCGGGCGTAGGGTGCAGGTTGTCATAGTCCCAAATATAGTTGGTGCCTACCCAGAACAATCCCTTTTCAGGAAGCGGCACAATAGCCATTGATTTTTTATATATATAGTCTGGCAGCAGATCGGGAGCTTCAATAACGATTGCTTCCCCTTTATGCAAGGCAAAAGGTAGCTTACTGAAATAGGGATTATTTCCACCTAAAGCGCCATCACAAAAAATAATTCGTTCTGCTTCTATTTCCTTGTAGCGGATGGTCTTATTCTGTACCCTAAGTGCTTCAAAATCCAGCTCTGTTTGAAGAAGAAGGTTGTTTTCCATAAGAAAATGGCGCCAATGATGCTGTAGGCGAGTGCTATGGATGATATAACAGGGATCAATAACACCGCTCCCAAATTCATAGTTAAAATACGATTTTAAAAACTGGGGATCCTCAATGAATTGAATGTAAGGAGTTTGCTGGTTCAGTTTTTTTTGGAAGCTTTCCTTCATAAACGGGTTTGGGAAAAAGTCAATAATCCGGGTTTTTCTGAAAGTTTCAATTTTTAGAAAACCGCCGATTTCGCCATAGGTTTTTTCAGCAAAAGGAAGAAGAATGTCATCCAGCCAAACTTTTACAACACGGCGACCGGTTACTGGGTTAATAAGGCCGGCTGCTACGTTGGAAGCGCTGTTTGGTTGAATCTTATCTAGTACCAGAAAATCAATTCCTGCTTTGTATAAA
>JBDHYK010000264.1:0-4656 GCA_039811305.1 Niabella sp. | reverse complement strand
CAGAAATCTTTTAATTTTTGAAAAGGACTTTTATTCCGATAGGTTGATGGTCGAATGCAGTAAAATCAGTACTTTCATAGAAGAAAACCAGGCTTTTGAAAAAAAGTTCGGATGGCAGTGTTATAACGTAGTAAAAACGATAGGTTTGAACGATGAGGTTCTAAAAATTGGGACGAAAAAATCATTAACAATTAAAGGAAACGCTTACAGGCTTATAATGAAGACCCCATAATCTTTACAAAGTGGTATTTTTGCAGTTATGATTGCCTATTTAAAAGGAAATTTTGTACATAAGACACCCTCTTCCGTAATCGTGGATGTTCAGGGAATTGGTTACGAAGTGCATATCAGCCTGAACACGTATTCTGCTATCCAATCGTCAGACAAGGGGCTTTTATTCACCCATCTGCTTATAAAAGAAGATGCCCATTTGCTGTATGGCTTTGCTGACCAAAAGGAAAAAGAGACGTTTTTGGCTCTATTGGGTGTTTCGGGCATTGGTGCCGGAACAGCAAGGCTGATTCTGTCCTACATGAAACCAGACGAAGTAGTATCTGCCATCGTGATGGGCAATAGCAGCGCATTAGAAAAAATTAAGGGTATTGGCAAAAAAACTGCCGAAAGGGCCATTTTGGAATTACGTGATAAAATGGGCAAACTACCTCCAGGAACTACAATTAGTGTACAATCCGGAGGCAGTACCATCAGACAGGATGCCCTTGAAGCCTTGTATGCATTGGGTATTAACAAAGTACAGGCCGAACAAACCCTAAATAAAGTGTTAGTGGCTGAGCCTGGTATTGAACTGGAAACACTAATTAAAAGAGTACTGAAGAGTTTGTAACTCAGGATCAAACTTTACCCAACAATAGATTCGGGGGGGTTGTGGTACACAACCCCTGGCAGGTTCTGCTTGCAAATTACGCCCTTGGCTCATCGGCGCTCGGACCATAACTTCCGGGTATGGGAACGTTCAACAATCGAAGATAAACCCCCAACTGTGCCCGGTGGTGTATGATATGAGCAATTGAATTTCGAATTGCCTCGTACTTTGTCAGGTTGGCAAATATGATATCACCCGCTCTTAATTTCCAACCAGCTGTAAGATCCTCCTCCTGAGCCTTCTGCAAAGCTTCTAAACTGCCTTCTAAACTGGTTTCAAAAAATAATAGCAACTCCTCATTATTATTCGCGGTTACAGGTTTAAAGGGAGACGTTGCAAAATCCAGTTCATCAGTTTCAAGGATCAATTTTACCCAGCCTTGTAAACCGGCGATATGAACACTCAGTTTCATGATTGGCATACTTTTATCATGCGGTTTGTATTCAGGGTTGCCAAGCGGAGTTCTTTGTAAGAATTTTCGGGTAATTTCCGCTTCCTGCTTTATTTCTTTGATTAGCAAGGGTATGATATCTGACATTGTTTGTGTTTTTTGTTATTAAAAGAACAAAATTATACCATTATTGGCAAAGTTTATGTAATAGGACTGTTAATATATTACGTGACGTAATCCACCAATCTGTCTTATTGAGGCGAATATAACAAGAGTGACAATGCGGCGGATGGTACCAAATTATTCTAAATGCATGGATCGCCTGAGTTAGTATCGCAAAGGAGAGTCCACGGGTTATCCGGACTATGACATTGCAAGAGAAAAAGGGACTACTTTGCTGGCTGCAGGATGAAAAGATCCATTGGTTAATAGCGGACTGCAACAATGGTTCGGAGCCTTTTTATGGCACTCTTTTTACTGATGGCAGGATTAATATGAAGAGTAAGAACTTAAAGTGTGGGGGTGTACCCGAGTTTTAAACCCATTTTATAAAGAGGAGAAGAAAAAAACACGCTGTAAGCATTTTTTATAAAACAATACCTTTGCAGCATGGGGATCAATAAAGAAAACTTCGAAAGGATCATCAGCGAACTACAATCAACAGGTACCACCTTAGTAGCAGTATCAAAAACCAAGCCTGTAACCGATATTGAAGAACTTTACAAGCAAGGGCAAAAAGACTTTGGAGAAAACTATGTGCAGGAGCTGACAGAAAAACTGCCACAATTACCACCGGATATCCGGTGGCATTTTCTGGGTCATTTACAACGCAATAAGGTGAAGTACATCGCACCCTTTATCCATCTTATCCATGGAGTGGATAGTGAAAATCTTTTAAAAGAAATTGACAAACAGGGTCGGAAATTCAACCGGGTTATTGATTGCCTGTTGCAGGTGCATATTGCCCGGGAGGAGACGAAATTTGGTTTTAATGCCGATGAGTTACAGGATTTAGTAACAAAAATCAATAAAGGTTCACTCGTTTTAAAAAATGTGAATATTCGGGGTTTAATGGGTATGGCTTCATTTACGAACGATACTTTCCAAATTCGTTCTGAGTTTTCCTATCTCGCAGGCCTTTATCAGTCATTGCAACCTTCTTTTCCTGATTTTTCGGTTTTAAGTATGGGCATGAGTGCTGATTATTCCCTAGCTATAGAATGTGGCAGCACCCTGGTACGCATTGGCAGTCTTCTGTTTGGGGCAAGGGGTTAATGTAATTTCTATAACACATGAAACGTTTTTTCGTCATCGCTGTTTTGGTTTGGGGGCTCACATCCTGTAAAAAGGATCAAATACTCCCCAATAGTGTACAACCACCCAACAACCAGGAAGATACCACTACCCTTATCAACTACAATAAAGATATTACAATTGTAAATTGGAATATTGAATGGTTTGGCAATGCGGCCTTATTTAAAGGAAACTTAGACCTACAGGAAGCCAACGCCGGCAAAATCTTAAAATATCTCAATGCAGACCTCTACGGTTTATGTGAAATAGTGGATACGACCCGCCTGGGGCGCATGGTACGTAATACCCTGGGAGATGCTTTCCGGTACCAGGTTTCCAATTATCCTTCGGTATCCGGTTCGCAGAAGCTGGCTTTTGTGTACAACCGCAATATTTTTCGAAATATTCGGGTGCGGCCCTTCATGGGTTTGAGTGCTACTGCTTACAATAGCTTTGCCCAACGATTCCCGTTTTTGCTAACCGCCGAGGTAGTAGTAAATGGGAAAAGAAATAGTTGCAATTTCTTTTTAATCCATGCAAAAGCCAATGCCGATGTAACCAGCTACCTACGACGTAAAGAAGGTTCCATCGAATTAAAAGACAGTCTTGATACATATTTTGATAAAAAGTATGTAATGGTTTTTGGAGACTACAATGACCATTTAAATTCCAGCATCCTTACCGGCGAAGTTTCGCCCTATAAAAACTTCACCGATGATCCTATAAACTATTATGCGGTTACCTTGCCTTTAAACAGCCAGGGGCACCAAAGCACCCTTCACTACCCTAATTCGGTTATTGACAACCAGATTATCAGCACACCCATGGCGAAATGGTATATAGCATCTTCTGCTAAAATTCGTAACGATGTTACAACCATTGTTCCTGATTTCACTACAGGAAACACTTCGGACCACTATCCTATTTCATCCATGTACCGTATTTCTGATTAATAAAGCCGAAACGGAAACTAATTACCACAATCAAAATAAAAAATATCTTTGCTATTGTTTTTAAAAGCCCTCGTATCGTATTTGCAGAGTAGCATCCCATTTGAGACAGGGACATTACGGTTTACATCTGCAAAAACAGAAGGCTCAAACTTTGATTATGAAGCTATATCCGGATTCGGCCTATATACAATTAGAATTTGAAAAAATTAAAGATCTGCTCGTAAGGTATTGTCAGAGCGATTACGCGCAACAAAAGGCCATGGAACTGCGTATCCATACAAAAAAAGATTTTGTAGATGCCGAACTCCGTCAAAGCCATGAGTACAAGCAGCTCCTTCAAAACCATATTGTTTTCCCGAACGATTATATTCTCAACTTACACAAAGAACTAAAACTGCTATCCATACCCGGAGCCGTTTTGCAAGGCGACGACCTGCTGCAAATACGCAAACTGGCCGAGAGCCTTGAAAAAATATTCCGGTGGTTTGATGCAGAACGAAAACAGGCGTATAGCAGCCTTGCCGACATCCTTACCGGTACGCACTATGAAAAAGAGATCATCGTGCTCATTGACGAAGTCATTGATGAAACGGGGCAGGTAAAAGACTCGGCATCGCCGGAATTACGCGAACTACGCACAAATCTTTTTCGTAAACGCAACGAATTGCGGCGGGTTTTTGAAAAGATTATTTCTCGTTTGAACAAACAAGGATTCCTGGCTGAAATAGAAGAAAGTTTTATGAACGGGCGCCGGGTGGTAGCCGTTGTAGCCGAACAAAAGCGAATGATAAAGGGGGTTTTGCACGGAGAAAGTGACAGCCGCCGTACAGCTTTTATCGAGCCAGAAGAAACCATGCATCTGAACAATGAGGTAGGCGAACTGGAAAACGCCGAACGAAAAGAAATAGTTCGGGTTTTACGACAGCTCACTTCAAAACTCAGCAAACATGCCGGTTTGCTCAGTGTGTATCATGCTATTGTTGGCGAATATGATTTCATTCGGGCAAAAGCCCGTTTTGCATTGGATATTCAGGGAGAATTTCCGATCGTTCACGATAAAGCCATCGTTCATTTAGTGCAGGCTTATCATCCCTTGTTGTATCTGTACAACAAACGCTCGGGAAAACCAACGATAC
>JBDHYK010000263.1:0-4664 GCA_039811305.1 Niabella sp. | reverse complement strand
AAAAATATGGATTTCAGATAATGCACTTTTTGCAAAAGCTAAAAACGGAAACAATTCTAAGTTTTTATACTACTACCTAAAAGATAAAAATCTCAATCGGTTGGCAGGTGGTTCAAGCCATCCACTTCTTACTCAAGGTCAACTAAACGAAATTGAAGTTGAAGTTCCAAATGAGCAGACCCAACAACGCATCGCATCCATTCTTTCCAGTTTAGACGATGCCATAGAACTAAACCAAAAAATCAATAAAACGCTGGAAGAAATGGCAAAAGCCATTTTCAAAGAATGGTTTGTTGATTTTAATTTTCCCAATGCCACAGGCAAATTTCAGGAAACCGAAATTGGCAAAATTCCTGTTGGATGGAAAGTTTATACTTTTGGTGATTTGATTGATACCGTTTCGGAAACGTATCGTTTCGGCAAGAAAGAGAAAATCATTTTTCTAAATACTGGCGACATTCTGGATGGAGAATTTTTGCATAGAAATTATTCTGATATAGCATCATTGCCAGGTCAGGCGAAAAAGTCAATCAAGAAAAATGATATTTTATTCAGTGAAATTAGACCAGCCAACAAACGTTTTGCTTTTGTAAATTTTGATGCAGATGAATATGTGGTATCCACCAAACTAATGGTTTTAAGGTCAAAAGGAATTAATCAACGATTGGTTTACTTTCTGCTTACAAGGGAAGAAATGCTAAAACAATTACAGCATCTTGCCGAAAGCAGGTCTGGAACGTTTCCGCAAATTACTTTTAGCCAGTTAAAAGATTTGAAAGTTGCATTACCACAAGACGAAACGCTTGACAGTTTTGTAAAAATCCTTGAAGCATATTACAAACAAGCCGAACAAAACATTGAAGAAAACCAATCCCTAATGAATTTGAGAGATACATTACTCCCAAAATTGATGAAGGGAGAAATAAACATAAATTTGTAATTTAAAAATATCACGGAAATGAATATAGAATTTAAGATAAAAGACGAAGCCACTATTCTTTTGAGACCTTTCAAAAAAGGGATTGAAAACAATAGACTTCTTTTCGACTTGGTTGATGACGAAAAGAATGTTTGGCTTGAGTTGGAATTAGCCGAACACGGGCTAAATATCATATCAATTTCTAAAGAAATTGTTGACGACCAAGATATTATAGACACGAAACTTGATGAGCTATATTCAACAATCATTGAAGTAGAAAAATCTGGTGCTGATAGTTATTTTGAAAATGGTGATATGGAATTAAATCCTTATGACCCTGAAAAAATAAAAGTTCGTTCAGACAAAATTCCAGTTACACTTATTTCTCAAATGATTGACAATGGTGATATTGAAATGAATCCTGACTTTCAACGCCATCTTGTTTGGAACAACTACCAAAAATCATTACTTATTGAATCCATTCTTTTAAGAATTCCTTTGCCAATGTTCTACTTCGCAGAAGATAAAGACGGCAAACTTTCAGTTGTTGACGGATTACAACGTATTTCAACTATAAAGGAATTTATGGATAATGGATTTCCTTTAAAGAATCTACAATACCTTGAAGGAACTTGTGGTGGAAAATACTATCAAGCAGAAGGAAAGAAAAAAGGGATTGATTCAAAGTACTTAAGGTGGTTCAATCTCACAAATCTTTCAGCAAACATCATTGACCCAACCTCACCGTTCAAAGTAAAGTATGATATTTTTAGAAGAATTAATACTGGTGGCAAGCCATTGAACAATCAAGAAATCAGAAACTGTTTAACTGGTCAAGGATTGAGAGATGTTCTAAAAGAAATGGTTAAGCTTCCCGAATTTTTATCGGCTACGGATAAAAGCATCAAAAGCACACGAATGGACGACCAAGAAATTGCTTTGCGATTTTTAGTGTTTTATGAAATGTTCGAGAAAAACGGGAACATTGATAAATACACTGGTTATATGGATTCAACTTTAGATGAATACACAGAGTTGAATATCAAAACAAAGAAACAAGATTTAGAAAAATTCATTCCACATTTTTCAAACTCAATGAAGAATGCAGAATATCTGTTAGGCAAAAAATGTGCTTTCAGAAAAATATTACCAAAGGACACAGAACCTGATTCATACAAGCAACTAATCAACAAAGCACTTTTTGTTTGTATGTCTATACAATTTGCAAAGTATGACTTTGAGAAATTGAAAAAATCAAATTCCGAGTTGGCACTATTAAAACCATTAGCAAATAAAATTAAAGACGATAAGGAGTTATTCTATTATTTGTCTTATGGAACAAATGGTAAAGCCAATTTGCTATACACTTTCAAAGTATTGCAAGAACTTTTTAACAAACACATAAAATATTAGGCAGATGCTTTTAAATATTAAAAATTTCAAGTGCTTTCACGATATTGATGTTCCACTAAATCGGCTTACAGTTTTTGCAGGTGCAAATGGAAACGGAAAAAGCACAGCCATTCAAGCACTTTTGTTTTTAAGACGAACTATTGAACATTGTGCAAAGTGGAAAAATACACATTACAATCTTAGCGAACTTAATGGACTAAATGTTGAATTGAATGATGTTTATTGTTTAAGTCTTGGTAATAGTGCCTATGTTCTGCCTGTTGATTTTGAAGAAACAGAAGTCAAAATTGGTTTAAAAAATGAAACAGAAGAATTTAGTGTAACATACAGCACAAATGAAGGGAATGAATTATGGCTAACTCCAGTTGAACCACTTGTAAATACACTAAACAACAATCCCCTTTATTTTCAACAATTCTATTACTTAAATGCTGAACGAATTGGCCCGAGACTATCACAAGGAATTAAGTTTTACGACTATCCGAATGTAGGTTTTAAAGGAGAATATACTGCACACATAATTTCTGAATTGAATTACAATTACAAGGCAGAAGAAGATAGAATTTATTCGGAATTATTAAAGGGTAATCGCTTTGAGCATCACATAAATGCTTGGTTGGAATATATCATAGAAGGGGCATCAATTATTCCACACTTTGACGATAAAACACATACAGCAAGAATTGAAGTTCAGAACAGTTATTCCAAAGGAAACCCCATAGTTCCAACCAACACAGGTTTCGGAATTAGTTATGCATTACCAATAATTGTAACAGGATTAATTGCACTAAAAGACAGGTTTTTAATTGTAGAGAATCCTGAAGCACATTTGCATCCCAAAGCACAATCAAGAATGGGCTACTTCCTTGGAATTATTGCCAATGCTGGCGTTAGAGTTATTATAGAAACACATAGCGACCATATAATTAACGGCATCCAATTAGCAGTTGCGAAACAAAAAATAAAGAGCACCGATGTTTCAATAAACTACTTTAATAAGGCAGTTAAGACGGAAAGTGAAGAGACTGAAACAAAAGCAGTCGATGTAAAAAGCCAACCTAATGTATTATCAATTGGCATTACTGCGAAAGGAGAATTAACCGAATGGCCTTCTGGTTTTTTTGACCAAAGTCAAATTGATTTTGCGGAACTATTTAAAATCAGAAAGGGATGAGTAGTTTTTTCTTGAATAATAACGCAATAAATAATGTTGCGAACTATAATGAATTTAAAGCTGGCTTACTTGAACTTATTGCCATCAATAAGCAACCAAGTCATAGTTTCTATAAGCACGATTCTATCTATTCACTTCAAATCTTAATTGACGGTTTATATACTGCAAACATTGGTAAAGATGAGCAAGAGATTTACCGCTTTCTCGAACAATTGAAACCTTGTGAAAACTTAATTGAAACAGAAGCAGACGCAAATACATATTGCAAGTCAACAATTAATGGTTTCTTGGGAATTAACTTCAATGCAATTCCAATAAGTGAAAATAAAGTTGTCAGAAACAACGATGAGTATAAAAAATGGTGCTTTTCTTTTTTAACGAACAATGATTTTTTCTTAACAAAAACACCTATTGCACCTGCAAACAAGAAGGTGCATTTGTCAGACCATCACGGAAAAAAGGAATTGAACGAATTATGTGATAGAATTAAAAACAGTCCTTACGTTGAAGAAATGCAATCAACCAATTGGGGTGGGAAGAAATTTATAAGAAATGTTGATGCAAATGGATTCATTGAAATTGTTTTGCACAAGACAGACCGTCAATATGCTCTTAATGTCAAAACAACTGGTAAAGATAAATTAGAGACGGAAGCAATTGCCGAGATACTTAGAGCTAAATACGATAATTGAAAACAGAACTTTGAAAAACTTCATCACCGAAAGCGAAATAGAACAAATTGCATTAGATATTCTAAGCAACGACTTAGGATATACGGTGTTGTATGGTCCTGATATTGCCGAAGGTGACAGAAAGGAAAGAGATTATACCGAAGTGGTTTTGCAACAGCGTTTGAAAACTGCTATTGACAAATTCAATCCCAATATTCCCGAAGAAGCCAAAGAAGAATCGTTTAAAAAAGCATTACGCACCGTAACCGTAAGTTTAGCCGACAACAACGAGCATTTTCACAGAATGCTTACCGAAGGCGTTGATGTGAAATTCAGCATTGGCGAAGGCAAAACCAAAACCGATAAAGTTTGGCTCATTGATTTTGAAAACCCGAACAACAACGAGTTTTTAGCCATCAATCAATTTACGGTAGTTGAAAATCACAATAACAAACGACCAGATATTGTATTGTTTGTAAACGGCTTG
>JBDHYK010000262.1:0-4695 GCA_039811305.1 Niabella sp. | reverse complement strand
TTGTTGAGGGCATTCATAAATGCATCGTACTGCCCATCGCCCTGTGCGTGTTCTTCAATTATACCATCTTCAAACTCTATGCGAATGGTTGTGGAAGGACGCATATTTTTGGAGTGAGTCAACACATAATCTACCACTTTCACTTTTTCCACAATGGCCGAACTGTCTAACACATCAGAAATGATATAAGGCAAATCATCTTGGGTTACTGTTTCTTTTTGGTCGCCTAATTCTATGATCCTTTGTGTGATTTTTTTTAAATCTTCATCGGAAAGCTGAATGCCTAATTGTTTCAGGTTGTTTTCTATATTAGCTTTTCCTGATGTTTTTCCTAAAGCATATTTTCTTTTCCGACCAAACCGCTCAGGTAAAAGATCGTTGTAATACAAACCCTTCTTTTTATCTCCATCTGCATGAATACCTGCGGTTTGGGTAAAAACATTTTCTCCCACAACGGGCTTGCTGGGCGATACCCGAAAACCCGAAAAAGCCTCAACAAGCTTACTTACTTTGTAAAGTGCCTTTTCGTTAACCGATACAGAAACGTCTTTCTGGTAATCGTTTAACACAGCCACAACACTTTCTAAAGGCGTGTTGCCAGCTCGTTCGCCCATACCATTGATCGTTAAATGAAGCCCTTTTACACCGGCTTTTACAGCCTCTAAGGCGTTAGCCACACTCAAATCGTAATCGTTGTGCCCATGAAAATCTATATGTAAATTTGGATATCTTTGAACAAGTTCATGAAGATACTGATAGGTTTCCGATGGAATTAAAACTCCAAGTGTATCGGGTAATAGCAGGCGTTTAATGGGTTGGCTTGACAAAAAATCAAGGTATTGCAATACATATTCTTTGGAATGTCGCATGCCATTGCTCCAGTCTTCGAGATACACATTAACGTCAATTCCTTTTTTATTAGCCAGTTCAATTACTGCTTTTACGTCGGCAAAATGCTCTTCGGGTTTTTTCTTTAGTTGATGGGTGAGATGATTAAGAGAACCTTTTGTCAGAAGATTCATCACTCTTGCTCCAGTTCGTACCATCCAGTTGATAGATGTATCCCCATCTACAAAGGTCAAAACTTCCACACGGTCAATATGACCATTCGCCCGAGCCCAATCGGTAATTGCCTTTACGGCCCGAAACTCTCCTTCTGAAACCCTTGCCGATGCAATTTCTATACGATCTACCTTGATCTCGGTAAGTAGCAGTTGTGCGATAGTTAGTTTTTCCTGCGCTGAAAAGGAAACCCCACTAGTCTGTTCGCCATCCCTAAGTGTGGTATCCATTATTTCGATGTGTCTTGTACTCATTTTATTCGTCTGGTTCCAACAATTTTTACCCGGAGAACTATTTAATTATTTATTGTTTTAATAGATGCTTTTTTCCGCAAAAGCACCTATATTTTCTTTCATGTTCTGCAGATAGTCAATATCGTCGAACCCGTTCATCATATTGTGTTTTTTATAACCGTTAATGTCAAAACTTTCTTTTTCACCGGTTGCTAATAGGGTAACCGTTTGTTCGGGAAGATTCACTTCAATTTCTGTTTTGGGATCGCCTTCAATAGCTGTGAAGATTTTTCCCAGGAAGGCTTCGCTTACTCGAACAGGCAAAATACCCACGTTCAGTGAATTGCCCCTGAAAATATCTGCAAAAAAGCTGCTGATCACACAACGGAAACCGTAGTCATAGATGGCCCAGGCTGCATGCTCACGACTGCTTCCGCTACCAAAATTTTTACCACCTACCAAAATTTTCCCCGTAAAAATGGGGTTGTTAAGCACAAAGTCCTGTTTTGGTGTATCATCGGCGTTGTATCGCCAGTCCCGAAATAGATTGTCGCCGAATCCTTCCCGTTTGGTAGCTTTTAGAAAACGGGCAGGAATAATCTGATCCGTATCTACGTTTTCAATTGGCAGAGGAACTGCTGTTGAAGTTAAAACTGTAAATTTATCGTATGCCATATCTTCTTAATTTTTTTTAACCGTTTTGTGTTGGGTTTATAATAAGTCTCTGGGATCGGTAACCACACCCGTTACGGCTACAGCTGCAGCCACATAAGGACTTGCTAACATAGTTCGGGCACCAGGACCCTGCCTACCTTCAAAGTTTCTGTTACTGGTGCTTATTGCTAATTTTCCGGCCGGAACTTTGTCATCGTTCATAGCCAGGCAGGCGCTACATCCAGGTTGGCGCAACTCAAAACCGGCTTCGTTTAAAATGTCTAAAATGCCTTCTTCCTTTATTTGTTCTTCCACCTGGCGGGAGCCAGGAACTAACCAGGCGATAATATTTTCGGCTTTTTTTCTGCCCTTTACGATGCTTGCAAAAGCCCGGAAGTCTTCGATGCGACCATTGGTACAGCTACCCAGAAAAACATAGTCCACCTGTTTGCCAAGCAGTGGTTCATTTTCTGAGAAATGCATGTAGTTTAAGGATTTTTTGAAAGAGGCTTCGCCATCCTTCACTTCGCCGGCTTTGGGAATATTTTTACTGATTCCGGTACCAAGACCGGGATTTGTACCATAGGTGATCTGGGGTTCAATATCGGCTGCATCAAAGGTTAACTCCCGATCAAATTGAGCACCGGCATCGGTTTTTAAAGTTTTCCAGTAGGCAAGGGCTTTGTCCCAATCTTCGCCTTTAGGCGCTTTATCTCTTCCTTTTATATAGTCAAAGGTGGTTTGATCAGGAGCGATCATTCCTCCGCGCGAGCCCATTTCAATACTCATATTACAAACAGTCATGCGACCTTCCATGCTCATATTTTCAAATACTTCACCGGCATATTCAACAAAATACCCGGTAGCGCCGCTGGCAGAAATTTGCGAAATCATGTATAGGGCAACGTCTTTGGGTAGAACGGCCTTTCCTAATTTTCCATTAATCGTAATTCGCATTTTTTTTGGTTTTGGCTGCATGATGCATTGAGTAGATAGCACCATTTCCACTTCGGAGGTACCAATACCAAAGGCAATACACCCAAAAGCTCCATGAGTGCTGGTATGCGAGTCGCCACAAACAATTGTCATGCCCGGCTGGGTGATTCCGTTTTCGGGTCCCACTACGTGAACAATACCATTTTTCGGGCTGCCTAATGCCCAGATAGAAATTCCATATCGGGCAGCATTGCTGCTGAGTGCCGCCAGTTGTTTTGCCGAAAGTGGATCTTTAACCGGTAAATGCTGATTGAGGGTGGGGGTGTTGTGGTCGGCGGTTGCAAAAGTGCGTTCGGGATACATCACGCCAATACCTCTTTTTTCCATATTTAAGAAAGCTACCGGGCTGGTTACCTCATGGATAAAATGGCGGTCAATGAACAATACATCAGGACCATCGTCTATGTGACGGACAACGTGGCCGTCCCAAACTTTATCAAATAATGTAGTTGCGTTACTCATTAAAAAATAGTATTAAAACATTAATAAAAAACAATCCGCTTGGAGTGAGTCGCAAGCGGTTTAAAAGAGTGCGTAAAATTAACAATTTTTGTTGGTATTTGTTAGCGTATTTTCAATAAAATGCATAAACTTTTTGATTTTTTTTGGTCGTGCGGTTTGGGATGAGTATAAAAAACCGCGTAAATTATCTCATTGCTGCCCGTGTTTGCCTGGTTTCGCATATGCACCAAATGTATCGGTGTAAAGCTTTATAAAAGCAAAGAGCTCGCCTCTTCGGAGGGGTTATAGTGCTAAAAAAGGAATTTACTGACCCGTTCAAGCTAAATGGATACTTTGTGCCGTACTTAGGTAGCCGCCAGTAGGTCAAAGTATTCGTCGTCTTCATTTTTACCACCAAAACCTTTTCCTACAGTCTTATGGGAATCTACAAATTCTATTCTTTCAATCCATTTTACCATTTTATACCCCAATTGATTTTCAATACGCAATCGGAGTGGTGCACCATATACTTCTGAAAGAGGTTCATGATTCATTTCCCAGGCTAACAGTGCGCCGGGTTTAAGACAATTTTCAAGTGTGTGGGTATCATAATAGACGCCACCATACAATCCTTCGCCAAAAGAATAAAAAACTACCGTGGTTACTGAAGCGTGCGGCTTTACAAGTTGTACAATATTTTTAATGGGTAAGCCCTTCCATTGAGCAATGCCCGACCATCCCTGTATGCAATGGTGCATGGTGATGTTTTCTTCGCTGGCCATGGTTTTCATTTCTTCTAAAGTCAATTCCACCGGATTTTCAACTGCTCCCCCAACCTTTAATTTATACTCCTTGAAATGATTGGCTGCCAGGTTTTTCCAGGTATCGGAGACGGGTAGTTTGCCATTGGGCCAGAAAAATGGAGAAATATCTTTTTTATCAAAATATTGTACAGGTTTTAATTTGTTAATGGTAGCTTCCCATAGTCTGTGGTTGATCAGGGATCCATTTCTTTGTACCCAACGTGGCCGGTTCCAGGAAACCCAATGCGCATAAATATGAAACCAGATGGTAAAACAGATAATTGCCAGGCCAATATAAAGTCCGGTGCTGTCTGTTGCATTATCAGTTCCAAGGGTAATATGGTTCATATTTCGGATAAGGCCAGTATAGGCTACCATACTCACGTGAATGATTACGAATAGGAAGTAGCTTAACATGACCAGAAAATGTACAGATCTGGCTCCCTGCCGATTTATGAATAGTTTTGGCAGCCAATGAAATCTGTTTTCAATAGCAGGCGACATAC
>JBDHYK010000261.1:0-4711 GCA_039811305.1 Niabella sp. | reverse complement strand
TTTGACGTAAACACGGCTCACCAGGCTAACCCTTTGGAAGAAATTCCTACATTGGCCCGACAAGTGCAGGAGAGTTCTCTTTCGATAAATGATGAGCTGGCGCACCGGCAGCCAACGCCGGCTGACAAAAAGCCCGAAAAAATTACTGACCTTAAAAAAGCCATCAGTATTAACGATCGGTTTATGTTTATCAATGAGTTATTTCGGGAAGATGAGGATATGTACGAACGCTGCCTGAAAACAATTAACAACTTCGATAACTATGCCGAAGCTGAATTTTGGATCAAACGGGAACTAAAAACCAAAATCGGATGGCCTGCCAAAAATTCTACTGTAGAATATTTTGACAGCCTGATTAAACGAAGATTTTCCTAATCCATTGCAGGATGTGTAGCGTGGCACCTTTATTTTCCCACACATAATTTCCGGCCGCCCGACCGCTCGCCTCAAGTAACTCCGGATGCATCCAAAAGGTATTAACCTGCTCAATCAATTCAGTATCAGTACTGTAAGAATAGGCTCCCTTATTAAATAGCAATTGTTTGGCTTCATTAAATTTTTGATAATTTGGCCCAAACAGAACCGGTTTGCCATGAACAGCGGCTTCCAGAGTATTGTGAATGCCCGAAGGGTTAAATCCACCGCCAATATAGCTGATATGGCCATAGTGATAAAGTCTGGAAAGCATTCCAATATTGTTGATAACGAGAACCTTTGTTTCGGGAATGGGCTGCTGGTTTTTTACAAAGTCCTCCAATTCAGTATAAAGAAGGGCATTGGGGAATAGTTTTTTTAAAAATTCTATATGGTCGTTATCAATTTCGTGTGGAGCAATTATTAAGGAGATCGCAGGTTCCGATTTTTCAAGCAATTTTTTTAAATGGTGTTCATCTTCTTTCCAGGTACTGCCCGCTACAAGGATGCGCTTTCTACCGGCTGCAAATTTTTCAACCGTGGTAACAGGTTGAAATTTTTCAACAATTTCTACTACCCTGTCAAAACGTGTATCGCCGGCAATGGTTATTTTCTGGTGGGGTACAAGATCTTTAATTAATTGTGCGCTGTCTTCGGTTTGTAAAAACAAATGGCTGAAGTACCCCAACATCCTTCTGTGCAAGGAACCATACCATTTAAAGAATATTTTGTCTTTTGTAAAAATTGCTGAAATTAATATCACCGGAATTTGATTCCTGTGCAAAACATGTAAATAATGATACCAGTATTCGTATTTTACAAATACTACCAATGCGGGTTTTATAAGTCGGATAAATTTTTTTGCATTGCTTTTGGTGTCGGCAGGTAAATAAAAAACCCAGTCGGCTCCGGCATAATTTTTTCTTATTTCATACCCTGAAGGGGAGAAAAAAGTGAGTAGTATTTTTTGGTTGGGATAGGTTTCTTTCAGTTTTTCCAGCACCGGCCTACCTTGTTCAAACTCGCCTAAAGAAGCGCAGTGCATCCAGATTACGTTGTTGCACCCTTCCATAGCCTGGCTTAGCCTTTTAAAAATATCTTTTCTGCCCTGTACCCACAGCTTGGCTTTACTGTTGAAAACGGCAGCGATGGAAATACCTGCCCGATATAAATGTATAAAAAGATTGTATAAAAAAACCATCGGTAACGAATATTTTAGCAAAAGTAAAAGCAAACGACAAAGTAGTCGTTATTTATTATTTTTGTGGGGATTAATTTTTTTATAATCTTAAACTTTTTCTATGCGTCCCATTCAGATGGTGGATACCCGTACCCAATATCATAAAATTAAAGCCGAAGTGGATCAGGCCGTAATTGACGTAATGGAAAGTACGGCTTTTATCAATGGCAAAATTGTACAGGAATTTGCAGATAACCTTGCCGCCTATCTGGACGTAAAACACGTAATTCCTTGTGCCAATGGTACTGATGCGTTACAGATTGCGCTGATGGCTTTGGGCTTGCAACCGGGCGATGAGGTAATTACTCCGTCCTTTACCTATATTGCCACCACCGAAGTAATTGCATTGCTGCGTTTGACTCCGGTTTTCGTAGAAGTTGACCCCAAAACTTTTAATATTAGCGCTGAAGCCATTGAACGAGCCATTACTCCTAAAACAAAGGCCATTGTTCCCGTACACCTGTATGGCCAGAGCGCTGATATGGAAGCGATTATGAAAATAGCTGAAAAATATAACCTTCATGTGGTAGAAGACAATGCTCAGGCAATTGGTTGCGAATACCGCTTTTCAGATGGAACTATTAAAAAGACGGGTACGATCGGTACGATCGGTTGCACATCGTTTTACCCCAGTAAAAACTTAGGCGCTTTTGGCGATGGGGGAGCGATGTGCACCAACGATGACGAACTGGCAAACACACTTAAAATGATTGCAAATCACGGTCAAAGTAAAAGATATTACCATGATTTAGTGGGTTGTAACAGCCGCTTAGACAGTATTCAGGCAGCCATTCTTAATATTAAGTTACGGAATATGAATGAGTACACGATAGCCCGTCAAAAAGTTGCAGCGTTTTATGACAAAGCATTTGAAAACCATCCCAAAATAACTGTTCCTTTTAAAGATCCGGCTTCTTCACATGTATATCACCAATATACAATTATTTTGGAAGGCGTAAACCGGGATGGCCTTGTGGAATACCTGCAAACGAAGAATATCCCCAGTATGATTTATTATCCTTTGCCGGCTCATAAGCAAAAAATGTTCAACCAGTTTAATGTGGGTGCGTTAGAATTAGAGATAACTAATTGGTTGAATGACAGGGTGTTGTCTCTTCCTATCCATACGGAGATGGATGAAGAACAAGCCGCTTATATTTGTTCTTCACTGTTGGATTTTGTGAATGCATAAAGTTTTTTGCATGTTTGCGACGCAGGAAAATGGTTGTTTTGAGATTGCTTTTTTAACTTAATTAATATGGGATATGGCATTTGAGGGTACTGGTTTTGAAGGATTATTGGTTTATGAACCTACCGTATTTGGAGACGAGCGGGGGTATTTTTTTGAATCGTATAATAGTCAAACCTTTAAAAATGCCGGATTGAACATTCAGTTCGTTCAGGATAATCAGTCTTTTTCCAAGTACGGAGTAATCAGGGGGCTGCACTATCAGTTGCCGCCATACGCCCAGTGTAAGTTGATCCGGGTGCTGCAGGGCACCATCCTGGATGTAGTGATGGATCTCAGAAAATCATCATCTACATTTGAAAAAATATATTCAATTGAACTCTCCTCTCAAAACAAAAAACAATTGTTGGTGCCCAAAGGCTTTGCGCATGGTTTTTCTGTATTGAGTGAGGAGGCAGTGATTATGTATAAATGTGATGGCTTTTACAATAAAGAAAGCGAGGCGGGAATTGTTTACAACGACCCCGATCTGGCAATAGATTGGAAAATTCCTGCGGAAAAAGCACTTGTGTCTGAAAAAGATGCCCTATTGCCGCGATATAGGAATTCGATCAATAATTTTGATTAATACAAAACTATGAAGGTTCTTGTTACGGGTGCCAATGGGCAATTGGGTTCCGAAATCAGGGTGTTGGCAGTTGATTTTCCTAACTGGGAATTTGTATTCACTGATTTTGAGGAGCTGTCCATCACCAATGAAAAAGCTGTTTTGGCTTTTTTCGATGCACATCGCCCCGATATTTGCATTAATTGTGCGGCTTATACCGCAGTGGATAAGGCCGAGGATGCCAATGAGCAGGCCTTGGTAGAAGCGGTAAACGCTGAGGCTGTTGGATTTTTGGCAGCCGCCTGCAAGCAGTATGCTTCCAAATTGATACATATTTCTACAGACTATGTTTTTGATGGCAGCGCCGTTACGCCTTATTTGGAAACCGATCCACCCCATCCGGCCAGTGTATATGGTGCCACAAAACTCAAAGGAGAACAATTAGCCCTTCAAACCACCGATGCACTTATTATCAGAACCGCATGGGTGTATTCGTCTTTTGGAAAAAATTTTGTAAAAACCATGATGCGGCTTATGCAGGAAAAACCTACCGTAAACGTGGTGGATGACCAACGGGGTTCACCTACTTATGCCGCCGATTTAGCCGCAGTTATTTTAAAAATTATTGCGTCAGAAAAATGGGCTCCGGGTATTTACCATTATACGAATGAAGGCGCTATCTCCTGGTTCGACTTTGCCAGGGCCATAAAGGAAATCAAAGGGTATTCCACACGGGTACAACCTATCCCCACAACGGCGTATCCTACACCGGCTCAAAGACCGGCCTATTCGGTTTTGGACAAAGAAAAGATCAAAAAAACCTATGGGATCGTAATACCCGATTGGCGAGAAAGCCTGAAAATTTGCATCGCAAAAATTTGTGCTAAAGAGTAGGCGATGCAAAACCCCACAACGATCTGGTTGTAAAATAAAAACAGACTTTGGTAAAGAAAACGCGAAAGATTTCAGAAGGATCAAAAACCGGAAACAATAAACGGGTAGGAAAGAAAATTGAAATACGATCACCCTATAGGACTAAAACTCCAGGTAGTGCGGGAGAACAAAGCATTGCATTATCGCCGATAAGTGCAGTTTTTTTCTGCCAGATCAGTAAAGCAGGCTTCGGAAGATTTGCAGCCATATACTCGTTCGTTGTCTTTGCTTGTCTTTTTAGTGTTGTTGCTTTGAAAGATTATTTTTCAGTTCGAATTAAAATTTTTGCAGTTTTTACGCCTTTGGCACTTGCTTCAAATGTAATAGT
>JBDHYK010000260.1:0-4718 GCA_039811305.1 Niabella sp. | reverse complement strand
AATTTTTAATAGAAGTGATTTTAGCAACAAAAAAAATTGCTTTGCTATCCGGAATACGTGTGCACACTTTGGGAGGCTGTGGGCAAATAGTTTACGCCAAACCAACAAACCAATAATAGTAGAAACGCTATTACCACAATGGAAAAACTGGTAATGCTTTTATGATTCTTGCATTTATATCTGTAATGAATATAAACCAGGTATCCTAACCAGCTAATAAATGCCCAGGTTTCTTTCGGGTCCCAGGTCCAATAATGTCCCCAGGCCTCTTTGGCCCACAGTGCTCCAAACAGCAAACCAAAGGTGAGAAACGCATAACCGATATTGATGAGCCTATCGGTTACAAGCAGGGTCTCTGAGTTATCTCGTTGGTTTTGATAGTCATAAATACCTTTTACAGCAACCACCGTGGCCATACCCAGCATGGCATAAGCAAAAATATATACGACCACATGTGGAATAAACCAAACACTTTGCAAGGCGGGCATCAGGGTTTTATTGAAACTGTCGGGTCGGAAATAAGTAACTAAAATAAAAACGCTGCCCATCAGTGCGGAATACGAAAGCATCCATTTTTGCCGGTACATATAAAAAATTACCAGCCCAATTGCTCCCATGAAAAACGAATACCAGATTCTGGTTTCTGCTAAGGTGCGCAGGGGAGGGCGTTGTAGTTTCATCCACAATAAGCAAATAAATACTCCCAGGATCAAGGTGGCCAGGGCATGCAGGCTGGTTGCCATAGTTACAAACCTGTTTTTCCGGTATAAAAGAAAGGACGAAAAAATCCATAATCCAATCATGCCCCAGGCGATATAAGGAAAATACTGCCACATATTATTTTCTGTTTTGAATTAAAAAGGCAACTGAGCCTGCAATTAAAATAAAAATACCTGTATACACCATCGGAAGCCAGGGGTCTAACACCAACTCAACCACACTGGTATCCGACCAACGGCCCAGTTCTTCGTCATAACTGGTCTGATACACTTTCCAGCCTCTAATACGAATCGGATGGTTCACCTGAATATTCTCCACCCGATGGGCTTCTTCTCCTTTTTCAAATACCAAAACCTCTGATTCGAACTTTTTAGCTTCGGGTGGTGCCATAACTAAAATATGGGTACTATCCAATGGAATGGTTTGTGGAGGAAACTGAAAGTTGCCCGAAGCGATCCATCGGGTTTGTTTTAGTCCGGTTTTTATATTTTCTACCGTCACCCGGGCCGCATTGGTAGAGCCCCACATAGGGTTGTAACTCCAGGTGCTATCATTTATAAGCACCGCACTATCAATATACTGGTGCAATGTAATTTTCCAGTTTAGTATCTGTTGGGTAGATTTTTCTTTTTCCAATAAAAAACCTGCAGGATTGTTTTTGGGTAGGGGAGTGCCTTCCTTATCAATTATATAGAGTTTATTGGGATAAATTTCCATCTTAAACTTCTTAAGCTCTAGGGCAATGGGCAGCTCAATGGTAGTTCCCCGATCATCAACAGCCCGCCACTCTGCCACATCCTGTTTCAGGGTCATATTCAGCCGGGTAAGATCTCCCTGTCCTAACACTCCCGCAAAAAGTGTAAGCCAAAGACCGAAATGGTTGAGCAAAAACGTAATATTTTTTTTCTGAAAAAACAGGGTGCGTTTCAATATTGCAAACCAAAGATTTACTAAGACCATCAAAAAAATGAGCGCAAAATACCAGGTAGTTGTAATATTGGTAAGACCCAGTTTTTCTAAAAAACCACCGGCATTTGCCTGCTGATTACTGATGCTACCCAAGCCAATTGTTAGAATTCCTAATGTGATAGTGGTGGTGATAGCCAAAGGCACACTTACTAAAAATAATACCCAACGGTGGGTGCGCCACCCAATGTAAATGGCGGTAAACACAACTACAAATGCCAGTGCAAACCAAATATTTCCAGGAAAAGAAAACCAGTATCGGGGTAAGGATCCTATGGAAAGCTCTAATATAAAACCAATAATTAGCAACAATAAAACTAATACTACTGAATTTCGATAGACGGGGTTCAGCTTCAAAATAATACTTTTTTAATAGACAATAATATAATAATAACGGGTGCAATTTGTCGAAAAAAAATCACACCCGCTGAATAAAAATAAGTTCCTACATTTTAACTTTTAGTAATGAGCAACCCTTTTTCTTTTGCTTTTTGTAACCATTGAGGCACCATTTCCTTCAGGAATTTGTCTTTGGCAGCTTTTTCTGCCGGAATATCTAATCCGATGAGTTGCTGGGCTTTTGCCTTAGTGCTAATATCGGGCATTACAAATTTGCCGGCTAATCCTTTTTTTACAATCCAATTGTCTATATCCTGCTCGGCCTGCATAGCGTAGTACATACCATCGCTTAAAATTCTTTGCGACTCGATGGGTGCGTGAAAAGCAGCACCATGCGAAGCCGTAATAAAGTCCCAGCGCCATTGCGATTTTCTTATGAGTTTTAAAATGGCTTTCATTTCTGCTTCCTGTGCACCGTTGTCCCATGCAAATTTGGCCATAAAATGCACTTTTGCCAATTGTTTCTCCAAGCGGTTCCTTTGATTGTAAACATAATCCTGTCGTTCATAAACATTTTGTGCCAGGGTGGCTTCATTTTCCCGGTGGCAAACCTGGCAGGTGTTGTTAAGATTCGCTAATGGGCTTGAAATATGATGGTCGGTATATTTAATGCCCCCCTGCGATTTGTAAGGCATGTGGCAGTCTGCACAGGATACACCTCTTTGTGCATGAATTCCCAGTTTATACACTTCGTAGTCTGGGTGTTGGGCTTTTAGGATGGGTGCCTTACTTAATTTATGCACGTAATCGTTGAACTGCAACGTATCGTAATAATTTTCTATCTGCTCCACACTCATCCCTTTGTCCCAGGGGAAGGTCAGGTATTTTTCGTCTCCTTTAAAATAATATTCCACATGGCATTGTGCGCACACTAAGGATCGCATTTCCTGCTGGGATACTTTTGTGATGTCTTTTCCGCTTCTGTGAAATGCTTCAACCAAGGCAGGGCGGGTGATGGTGAGGTTCATTGTTTTTGGATCATGACAGTCGGCGCAACCAATAGGGTTTACCACTTCGCTACCTAACGCCGACCATTTGGTCTTATAGAAATTTTCTACACCCATTTTGTTCATCAGCCGCGGCACATCGGGGCTTTTGCATGCCCAGCAGGTACCGGGTTGAGGGCCGGCGCTTGTATCGCTGGGGGCACCCGTGCGAAGCGTATGTACAATATCTTCAACCGCATAATGGTGGCCTCGTGGTGTACCATAGTCTTTTGAAAAAGCATATCCAGCCCATAAAATAACCATTTCGGGCCTTTCTTCTAAAAGATCCACTATATTGCTACTCATGTATTTCGACTTAAACGAAGTATCTGAGGTTTGCAACCAGGACTGATACTCATACGGATAAAACGCTCCCCACTTTTCGTTAACCGATTCAAAGGGGCTGAGGTTATTGCTGGCAATGGATAGGGCTTTCGATTCGGCTTTCCTGTCCATAATTGAACTTGCCAGAACACCCAATCCAAACACTACAAGCGCTAATAGTGTAATTACTAACCAATTTTTCTTTTTCATTCGTTTTTCTTTATCTTTTACAATTCAATTTGTATGTTTTTGCACTCAATCCAACTTACTACCTTGGCTTTTGCCAAACAATTAATTTGTGTTGGTAGCTTTTGCTTTTTCTGTGAGTTTTTGCAGCCATTCGGGCACCGGCGTATCATCGGTAAGAGGCACCCGTGCGTTCGGGGCCGAGTTTAACCCGCGCAAAGGACCATGAGGTACATCCCGATGGCAGTCCCAACACAGTTTTCCCTCGCCATGCCTGGCCTGCCTGGCGGTTACGGCTGTTCCTGCCACACTATTAAGTTGCGAATGGCACCGGATACAATTTTCCTGAACCACTGTTTGACCCGGTTTTCGCATTTTTATAACCTGTGGCTCTAACCTCCACGAATACATCGTAGCATGCCGAAGGCCATCCATCGCTTTAAAATAGTATTTTCTTACAAAATTATCGTGTGGTACATGGCAATCATTGCACACCGTATTTCTGGCATGCGAAGAGTGAAACCAGGTGGAGTACTCCGGAGCCATAATATGGCAGTTTACGCAAGCTTTTGGATTGTCAGATAAATAAGAGTGTGCCTTGGAAACATATAAAATAAAAAAAATCAAACCTACAATAATCCCTAAAAGCACCAGAATAAGCAGCGGTTTTGCCTTTTTTATTTTTTTGCTATTCAATATTGTTGCCATAGTCTTTTTCTTGCAAATAATTAAATAAAGGTAAACAGAACGAACTCGGTAGAAAACAGGTTCTATCATAACAGAAACTGATTTATATCATGTATTCTTTTTTTAAACATTGTTTACCTTGCTGCCCTATATTTTTAGAAGTGATACCTGTGTTCTTTTCTGTGCCCATTGAAGTGACAACTGTGCCGGATAGTCATAAAAAATGATATTTTAAAATAATCGTATGGATAAAACAACACAACTTATAAGACTTTTTGCCTTTTTTTTGTTACCCGGAGTTTTGTTCCCAACTACTATGTCGGCACAAAAAGAAGAGCAAACAAAAAATGAAGTGTCGCTGTCGGTGCAGCTCAGGCCTCGGGCCGAATATCGCAATGGTGCCTATCGTCCTTTACAGGAAGGAGAAGCGCCTGCTATTTTAATAAATAA
>JBDHYK010000259.1:0-4733 GCA_039811305.1 Niabella sp. | reverse complement strand
GATTTTTGTTTTGTAACGACATATATGTATTATAAACTGAAAACAAAGACGTTGTAATGTATTCAATTTGGTATGCTATATTTTGAGCGCTCATTATTAGCGATAGTGCTACATTTCATTGCATTATTCATATCTTCATAAGCATAGTGAACAAATTCATACAGCACTCCATTGGACAATTAGCGATAGCGAGATGGGTTTAGCTGCCGGAAAGAATTTAAAGAGGTTTTATAAACCGACCGATACCCTCAGATGAAATAACTATTAAGCATTTAAAAAGAAGAAAATATCTACCAGATAAAAGAGAAAATTGCTTTTCGGTTAATGGGATAATTTGCAAAGCGTGTGTGATACCATCTCCGATGTGAAAGTGCGCGTGGAACCATATTGGCAAATGTCCAAACAAAAAAAGCCAGTCCGGGCAGGCTCCAGGTGAGTAAGGCAAACCCCAAACAATAAATCACTGTATTTTAAAAATAATCTGGCTAAAAGCTCCTGATTGCCCGTCTGTTGAAACGCTTCTACCAGCATTTCATCTGTTTCAGGTTGTGGATCAGGTATTTTGAGAATTTTTGCCAACAATTTCGTGTTTTACAGTAAAGGGAGTTGCTTTTTTTAAAATTTATTGCAAGGGACTATTTTTTTTCAGGTTTGTGTAATAACTCCTTTGATGGCATCCTATTTTAAAATTCACAATAAAAATTTATTTTATGAAGTACGTTTCAATTATCTTTTTAGGGCTGCTTTCATTGGTTTTTGCAGGTTTTTCATTTTCTGAAAGAATGCTTACAGGCTCCGTTACTGATGAAAATGGCACTCCGGTTCCTTTTGCGTCTATTCAGATAAAAGGGAGCAATGCCACCACGGGGACCGATGGGAATGGTCATTTTACAATCAAAGTGCACGACAACGATATTCTTATATTTACTGCTGTGGGGTTTGCACAGAAAGAAGTGAATGTGAGAAAACAGAATCAACTTTTGATAAAACTGTCGCCAGTGCAACAGAACTTAGTGGAAAACGTGGTTATTGGTTATGGCACAGCATCCAAAAAACGTTTATCGGAAGCCGAAGCCCTTTCCGTTGCCCATTCTGCCCCGGTAGGGATGATCAGGCAGCGTGCTGGAATTATGATACGGGGTAAGCAAAATCCAAGACCTGTTAGGGGAGATGGTTGGCGGTACAATCCAAACTTTGATCGGGAGGGATACGACCAGGTTAATGAAAATCCTTTTCTGAAAGTTCATGATAATCCATTATCTACCTTTTCCATTGATGTGGATGGAGCTTCTTACAGTAATGTTCGGCGTTTTCTAAATTTGGGTCAATTGCCTCCAGATGGTTCAGTTCGTATCGAGGAGATGATCAACTACTTTTCTTATAATTACCCACAACCTGCCGGCGACGCACCCTTTAGCATCAATACGGAATATGCCATCTGCCCCTGGAACACGCAACACCAATTAGTGTCTATCGGATTACAGGGGAAGAAAATAAATACCGATAACCTGCCACCGTCCAATATTGTTTTTTTAATAGATGTGAGTGGTAGCATGGACAGCCCGGACAAACTACCATTGGTGCAGGCTTCAATGAAATTATTGACCGATCAGCTTCGCCCTCAGGATAAAGTTGCTATTGTTGTTTATGCAGGAAAAGCAGGCGTGGTGTTGCCCGCCACTGATGGCAATGACAAGATAAAAATAAAACAGGCCATTGACGGACTTCAGGCGGGTGGTTCTACAGCAGGCGGCGAAGGCATTCAGTTAGCGTATCAGATTGCAACCGAGAACTTTATAACCAAGGGGAATAATAGGGTAGTGCTTTGTACAGATGGAGATTTTAATGTAGGTGTAAGTAGTGATGCGGCTTTAGAAAAATTGATTGAACAAAAAAGAGCAACGGGGATTTATTTGTCTGTTTTAGGCTATGGCACGGGCAACTATCAGGATGCAAAAATGCAAAAATTGGCTCAAAAAGGCAATGGCAACCATGCCTTCATTGACAATCTAAACGAGGCACGAAAAGTTTTAATCCATCAGTTTGGCGGTACATTGTTTACCATTGCCAAAGACGTGAAACTGCAAATAGAATTTAACCCGGCGAAGGTCCAAGGCTATCGCCTGATTGGCTACGAAAACCGAATGTTGGCGAAAGAAGATTTCAACGACGATAAAAAAGATGCAGGAGAATTGGGTAGCGGACACACGGTTACAGCACTTTACGAAATTATCCCCGCCGGAATCCCGGCACCGGAACTAAAATCAACCGATGCATTGAAATATCAAAAACCTGCAACAGCAGAAGGAGAAAATAAAAATAATGAGATAATGACTGTTAAGTTCCGTTATAAAAAGCCAGAAAGCGACAAAAGTCTGTTATTGCAAAAAGTGGTGGCCGGTGCACCAGCAAATCTATCTGCAATGACGGAGAATCTGCGCGTTGCCGCAGCGGTAGCGCAGTTTGGTATGTTGTTGCAAAATTCAGAATTTAAAGGAGAAGGTGGTTTTGGTTTGGTAAACACATTGCTACTACCTACACTGAAGAATGATAAAGAAGGCTACAGGCGCGAACTACAACAACTGGTTCAAACCACCTCCAGAATCGTAAGCTCCGAAGATGTTAAAATGGATGGTGTAGGGTTCGAAGGCAATAGGCGGAGAGCAGAACAACCAGGGATTCGTGTCAAAAACGCTAGGAATTGATACATTGAAAAATGTATCCGAATATTTTGTTTCACTCGAATAGAAGGATTGATAACGTTAGGGGTAGATTTTCGAGAAAGGAAAAAACATTATTGATAATCAAGTAATTATAAATATTTATTTTTAAAAACAATTAGTATTTCAATTTTTGGCACGGTTTTTTAATGAACAAGGGAAATCATTTTTAAACAGAGAATTCTTAACTAATTTGAAAACTATGAAACGTAAATTAATTCTTGGACTGGCCACTTTGTTTATAACAACAGGATGGATTCAGGCGCAAACCCAATTAGGTGTTAAGGCAGGGTATAATGCTGCCAATATGTCAAATAAAGATGGCAGTGTAAGCGACGCTAAAATGCTATCCACCTTTAACGCGGGTTTGGTAGCCGATGTAGGCATTGCTGATTTGATAAGCGTACGTACCGGTATAGACTTGCAAAGCAAAGGTTGGAAATATACTTTTGGAGGAACTGACTATTCCAGCAACCCCATGTATTTGGAGGTTCCTGTAAATCTTACCTTAAACTTACCGATCGGACCAGTTGGTAAATTGTATATTGGTGCCGGTCCTTATTTTGCCTATGGTGTAGCTGGCAAGGTAAAAGTAACATCAGGCAGTTCGTCTAATACTACAAAAATTAATTTCACAAAAGATCAAACACTCGCCAGTTTTGTTCCCGGCAAAGAGTATAAACCTTTTGATATGGGTGCCAATATTGTGGGGGGTGTAACCTTTAATAACAGATTTGGTATAAATGCACAATATGGTATGGGGCTGATGAACACGGTTCCGGAATCATCCAACAATAACAAAGGCAACAGGCATCGTGTTTTGGGCATTAGTGGTATTGTATATTTTTAGAATGAAAAGATAGTTCTAACCCTGTGAAACCAGAAGGTACTCCAAAATAAGGAGTGCCTTTTTTTGTGGTATTGAAATCAGATCTTATTTTGCAGCATGAACCGATCACAATGGATTGCACTGGCATCGGCGTTTGTACTGGCAGTAGCCTGCTTTATGCCCTGGGCTATTATTTCCTCAGCAAACCTCATTTTGTCAGGCGTTGACACTACAGGTACCCATTTTGGCAAACCTGCCTACTTACATTTTATTTTAACCGGATTGATCCTGATTGGCTCTTTTGTTTCTCAAAACTGGGTAAAACGAGCCAATGTGTTTATAGCCGGCATCAACCTGGCCTGGGCAATAAGAAATTTTGTGCTCCTTGGTAGCTGCGAAGCGGGCGATTGCCCTGAAAGACAAATTGGGCTGTACCTGATACTGTTTGCATCCATTAGTCTGTTGATCGCAGCTTTCTTCCCAAAACTTAAAATTCCTACAGAAAATTCGGATGAAGCAAATTTGCCCGATGAGGGGGTACAGAACTAACCATTCTGGTTGCTTGGTTATTATAACGGAACAGGGGTGGAGAAGAGCTCACAACCTATTAAACAAGACCAACGGATCCAGATCGTATTCCGGACAAACGCCCAGCCTGCTTGCACAATTTTTGAAGTTTACGCTTACAACCAGCCGATTCTGTCAGTAAAGAGCAAATGAAAAAAGGAGTCAAAGTTGTTATTAACTATGACTCGAGTTGTAATAATGAATTTTTGATAATTTCAAGGCTTTCCGTGAGTTGGTTTTTAGTAATGCAAAGGGGTGGGGCAAACCTGATTTTATCGCCATGGGTAGGTTTTGCCAAAAGCCCTCTTTCTTTCATTTCAAGGCATAATTTCCAGGCAGCTTCTTTATCAGAACTTTGAATTTCAATAGCGTTCAACAAGCCTTTCCCCCGAACTTGGGAAACATGCTTATTTTTTAGCTGGCTTAATTCTTCCCGAAAAAATGTACCCAATACGAATGCGTTTTCGGCCATGTTTTCGTCTATTAAAACTTGCAAGGCTGCTTGAGCGGTTGCTGCTGCTAAAGGGTTGCCGCCGAAGGTAGATCCATGCTGTCCGGGCTGAATGCAGAGCATTATATCATCGTCTGCCAATACGGCACTTACAGGCATCATACCA
>JBDHYK010000258.1:0-4764 GCA_039811305.1 Niabella sp. | reverse complement strand
TATGAGTACATCCATTCCGGCACTTCATGTGTCCTCCAAATCTATTGTAAAAGGTTCTGGTAAGATCTTCATCCAAAGTAGAAAAGACGCTGTCTCTTCAGGAGTGTTTGCTGTAAAGGCAGGCGTACAGTTTGACCCCGCAGTGAATGAATATCCTGTTGGCTCTATCGAAATCAAGGTAGATTTAAGCGATGGCGCCAAAGGAGCATTTATGGCCAGCACCGTTGAGCTGATTAACTCGCATGGCAAACACAACCCTACTGTTTTTATTACGGGTCAGTGCAAGGACGCCGCACAACCTGATGCAAAAGGTTGCCGCTACTGGATCATGATTGCCAATAACAAAAGGTCAAACGATCCAGAAGGCACACCCGACATTGTGAGTTTTACCATTCACGATCGAAATGGCAACCGGGTAGCCTATGGAACCGGACCTGTTATTTCCGGCGATTTTGAAGTGCTTGCATTTAATTAGACTTGTCCGGAACAAAAAGTTAGGAGATTCTCGAAAATCCATAAAAGAGTAGGGCGGGACAACTGAAAACCGAATAGAGTAAGTATCATTTATCTAAAGAACAAAAAACAATGAAAACACCTGAAAAACCCAAATGGACAATCGCACAAATTAAAGAGCATACAAAAAAAATCCTGGCTCTTGTAGATGCGCAAAAGAAAGAAAGTAAAAGTGAACACTTTACCGGCATTTCTGAAGAGGAAATTGCAAAAAAGTTCAAACGGGTCAACTCCCCCATGATTGTGTCTCAAAGCTGGAACAGCACAACATTAGGAGGCACTGTTAATTACAGTCTTGGAATCTACAATCCCGACCCAACCACGGCCATCTGGCTGTTTGCACATGTTTGGGTGGGTTCTGGTAATGTGGATCCTGTAGTTGGTACCTTTTTGTCTAATATTGACAAACGGTTTGCAAGGCTTACTCAGCCAAATTTTGCAGGGCTTTCATTAGCTCCCGGGGCATCTACTACCTTGAGTTTTCAATTAAAAGTGCCCACTAACGTGGAAAAAACTAATTATTTGGGCAATAGCTGCCTGATGCGATTGAACTGGCACGATGTAGGTACCTATCTGGATCGTGGAGTATTCACGTTTAATGTGTTCTAAAGATTCAACCAATGGTAGCTATACACTGGCAAAACATCCTTTAGTAACTTGATTATTAGGGAGCTACCATAATATGATCTATCAACTGGATAACATCCTTCCTGGTTAGTGCAGCAACTTGTAAGGATACTTTTGTTAGCGCGGGATGCTGGAAACGGTTTTTAGACAAGGGGAAAAATAGAGCCACCCCTGCAGGGCACGTAGGTCTATAGGGGAGGCTATTTAACTTGTACAGTATGGCAGGATAAGGAACCGCAAGGCATTTCATGTTTCACCTCCCAAGATTAAATTAATAGGGTTAGGCAACTAACTCTATTAATTTTTACATAGCAAGACTACCTTGAGCAGCCATAAAGCGCTATAACCGCTTTGCTTCATTACCGATTTTTTTTGATGCAGAAACTGGATTCATCAATCGGATCAATCGGATCAAGATGGGTCAGAAAAGACGCTCATAAATAGGTTGCATTTATGAATTAGCACAAACGAGTTGACAATGGACAAACAGAGTTGAACCTGCTCGAAATAAGTTATATAAAAAGTTTAGCATAATCCAGAAAAAAAATTGGACAAGCACCTCGTAAATGTAAATTTGTTTGAAAGATTTTCGTAAGTTTATGGGGTCTTATCAAATGTAACTTTAATAACTCGGTTGAAATGGAGTAGGGTGAGTCCCCAGTTTAAACAAAACAAAATGAAAAAGCAACTACTATTATTATGTGGGATGGCTCTTTGGGCACTGGCTGCCTTTTCCCAAACTGCTGTCTGCGGTTTTGATGCACAGCTAAAGCGCTTGATGGCCAACCCTCAGTACGTGCAGCAATTAGAAGCTACCGAGGCCAAAATACAGGCACAGGTGCAGGCCATCAACAAACAAAGAGCCTTGTTTAAAAATATGAACGTACTGCCCGGCCCGGTGTATGAAATACCCGTGGTGGTGCACGTGATTTATAAAAGCGGAGATGCTACCCCGGGCTCAACCTCCAACCCCTCCGATGCAACCATACAGGCCGCTTTGGACAAGTTGAACGCAAGTTTTGCTGCCCAGAGCGGGTCGTTTAATATTGGGGCCTCTACTCCTATAAGGTTTGCCCTGGCTAAAAGAGACCCTTCCTGCATCGCCACTTCGGGTATTTTAAGAGTTGACGGTAGCACTATCGGTAGCGGCAACACAAGCTACAATACTTATGGATTAAAAGGCGAATCAGGTGCAAATGGCGCTAGTGAAGAGGATATTAAAGCCCTTAGCCCCGCATGGCCATTTAGATCCTACTATAATATATGGGTGGTTTGGAAAATCAGCTCCACCCAAACCAATTCTTATATCGCAGGATATGCCTATCTTCCTTCCGAACCATCACCTCTAAATTTTTTTATTGGCACCTATGACGGCGCCTTTATGATGGGGCAGCACATGACCGCAACCTCTACAACACTTACCCACGAAATGGGCCATGCTATGGGGCTGTACCATACTTTTCAGGGAGGCGATGAAAATACCTGCCCCTCTAATGGTAACTGTAATACCGACGGCGATAAGGTATGCGATACCGACCCGGTAAAAAACCTTCTTTTTGTGTCTCCTTGCGCATTAGACACTGATCCGAACCCCTGTAATAGCCCACACACTTATAGTGGCGCTCAAAAAAATATTATGGGCTATGGCGGCTGTTTAGACAGGCTTACGGGTGGCCAAAGCAAACGAATGATGGCGGCATTGAATACAGCCCGGAGTGGACTGGGAACATCGCTGGGGTCTTTGTCACCACCAGTACCTGGGGTAACGCCTAATACAACGCAAGTACCACAAAACATCACAAACCAAAATAACAATAATGGTGCGGGTCCATGTAATGTTACCTTAGGAGATATGGCCTATAATTCTCGCGGGTATGGCCCTGATGGTAATGCTTACTATCTGGATAATAGCTGTAATATCGGTACCGTGCTATCCACATCCAACAGTCATGTACTTCAAGTGAGTACCCGACTTAATACTCAGCGCTGTAAGGCCTGGATTGATTTTGACGACAGCGGCGGCTTTGGTGCCGGGGAAGAAGTGATGAATATTTTGGCGGCAGCCGGTACCCATAGCGCAACAATTCCGCTTGCCAAGCTTAGTGGCGCTGTAAAATACAAATTATTGCGGATGAGAATTATGGCCGATATAACTTCCACTGATTTCGGCCCAGGAGACAAGTTAGACTATGGCCAAACCGAAGATTTCTGGGTAAGCATTGATGGCTCCCTGCCCGTGGCTTTTGGAAATATTACCGCTACTGCCCGGAACAATACGGTATTTGTTAACTGGAACACCGCCTCAGAAACCAATAGCGACCATTTTCTGGTAGAAGGTTCTTTTGACGGCAACTATTTTGCCACCCTTGCCAAAATATCCAGCAAGGCCACCGAGGGCAATTCCTCCTCCAATTTAAAATATGGTGTTTCCATTGGCAGCACCGGCGCCGTGGTTTCTTTGGGGGCAATTTTCCTGTTTTCGCTGCTTTCACTGTTTAGTTTTAAGCAAAACAAACGGTGGTGGATAGCTTCCCTGCTGGTAGGGCTGGGCATTTTCTTTGCCTGCCAGAAGAATAGGATGCAGGAGCCGATCCCTAAAACAGACCATATCCAATACGTGAGGATTGCGCAGGTGGATAAAGACGGTACAGTAAAGATGAGCAAAGTAGTGAGAGTAGTAGAACAATAGTTTCTGCTGCCACTTTTAAGATTATTGCTGATGGGGAAAACTTCTTTTCCCCATCGGTTGTTTTACAATGCCCCGGTATAGAATCCCCTCTATACTATTACAGGGGTTTTAAATGGCAGGCTCCCGAAAGTAGTTACACCCTTAATAGCTATTTTTTCAGTATGACAATGATTACTACGGATGCGCCGGTGCAAGTAACAGCCAGCCCTGTTAAAGAAATAAAGCGGCTGAGGGAGCAACCCGAATTCGACAATGCCAAAGTTTTCGCTTTTAAAGATTGCCTGGCATTTGCGACGGTATAATATTGTTGGGGGTTCTACCTGTTTTTTTATCGAACTGGTGGTAAAACACGTAGCTCCTATGATGTTTCGTGCTTTCAGGTTTGTAAACGCGGTTCTTTTGATGTTAATTTGGATGGTATTGAAAAAAGAAACGTATTAGAACAAAACGGCCGTCCTGGCCGCAGCTATCAGTGGCTGTTTGATGTTATTTGTTAGCAATAGATCGCTGATGTTGGCCGGGGTTGCGCTTAGTCAGCTCTTTTGTAGCCGTGTTTATGGCATCGGCTTCCTAGTGGTTTTTAGAATTAGAAAAACCCAAATGGAGAGTCGCGCAAATAAAAGAGCATACAAAAAAAATCCTGGCTCTTGTAGATGCGCAAAAGAAAGAAAGTAAAAGTGAACACTTTACCGGCATTTCTGAAGAAGAAATTGCAAAAAAGTTCAAACGCGTCAACTCCCCCATGATTGTGTCTCAAGGCTGGAACAGCACAACACCGGGAGGCACTGTTAATTACAGTCTTGGAATCTACAACCCCGACCCAACCACGGCCATCTGGCTGTTTGCACATGTTTGGGTGGGTTCTGGTAATGTGGATCCTGTAGTTGGTACCTTTTTGTCTAATATTGACAAACGGTTTGCAAGGCTTACTCAGC
>JBDHYK010000257.1:0-4780 GCA_039811305.1 Niabella sp. | reverse complement strand
TCCCTGACTTTGTTGGTCTGTAAATGCCCAATAAAATGCAGTTCGTGCGGAGTGCTTCGTAATGCGTCAAACTTTTCTTTAACTTCCTGCACCTTGTTTTCACCAATCAAGGTATAGCCGATTTTAAAAGCTTCCTGTATTCTGTTTGGGGCAACTGTTTTTGTTGCCAATAAAAGTTTTACCGAGTCGCGATTACGATGTACCTGTTTGCAGGCGTTTGCAATTCGCTGCTGTACTACCTCCAGATGGTTCTGAATATCTGACATACTCGGTTAACACTCGCTATAATCAGATTTAAACACTCCATTAACCCCAATGAGGCTGCTAATCAGAATCTTTTTGCCTTCGTTCAAAATAAAAAAAGGCTCGTCAGCGATCGTGTCTATTGTGGTTATTGCGCCTTCGGCACGTTCAAGGCCGTTACTGTCAAATAGTACGCGTGCTGTTTCACTCTTGTCTTTTAATGTTTGAAGCAAATGATCAAACTTTTCGTTGGCTTCTAATGTAATTCTTTGATCCATTGTTAAAAATTTTTTCCAACCGGTACAGGTCGGGATTTGATAATGATAAGACGTAACAATTAAACTCTTTCTGTATCCACTTGCTCACTATTGCCAAGTCTCTAACCTATTAACAATATGGATTGAAAAAAGTTACATGCCTAATTGGTCGCGGCCTTCTGGTGTGAGTTTTTCAAAACTCCAGGGGGGGCTAAAAACCAGGTTTACAACCGGAGTTTTTTCTGGAAAATCTGCTTCAAGTGCATTTTCCACTCCATTACTGATTGCATCGCCCATGGGGCATCCGGGAGTGGTCAGCGTCATTGTTACGATTATTTTATCGTCTTCAAAATTAATATCATATACCAATCCCAGGTCAATAATATTAATAAACAATTCGGGGTCAATTACACGGTATAAGGCATTTTTTGCTTTTAACTTATTTTCGTAATGAATATCGGTTACCTCAAATTCCATATCCTGTACTGTTGATTGGGTTTAAAAATTATTCTAACTTAATATTTTTGTTTTGTGCATGAGCACCTTTCCAACGTTATAACAATATAATGTTGCAACGATCACCCATAGTCCTAAAGCAATTCGTATGATCCAAAGTTGTTGTAATACAATTGCTATGGCCAGGCTCACAAGGGCTGCGATGAAGAACCCAAACTGCCAAATGATCAGTGCTTCGTCATAAAGATGTTTAGGCAGGGGAACTTTTACTTTTCCAGATAAGTGCTTATAATGGTCGTTCCATACGATAAAAGGAAGCGTTTTAAAGGTTTTCCCAAGAATAATACTGGTAATCCAACCCATAAAAAGAAAGGTGCCATAGAGTATTGTCCACTGGGGTCCTTTGGCAAAATATACCACCGGAACCAGCAGCGCCGCTATTACCAAACAAATAAATGAGATAAGTGTATGCTTCATCAATAACTCTACTTTTTTTCTCACCCTTACTTTATAGGCATCGTACAGATAAGCCAACCAAAATGCGATGCCGACGAGTACCATCAGAGCATAAAAAATAAATCGGGGGCTGCTACCTAAAAAATATCCATCGGCCAGAAATAATACTAACCCACTATTTTGAAAAACGAAAGCCCACAATAGCAGTTTTTCTTTTTTAGTTTTGCCCAAAAGAAACATGGGCACTAATTTAGTACTCACGCCGGTAATCAATTGCAAAAACCAGCCGGCCAACCCAGCGTGTGCATGAAGTTTGAGAATATGTAAATGATCCTTCCCAAAAAATGGGTGAGCCAAATTAATAGCCAGAAGCAATCCTACAGAACCTGTAAATAATAACCAAACTGACGAACTGGATATAAATAGTTTTTGAACCGAGTAGCGTTTACAGATTCGGCTTGTTGCCAATACGTTCATGCAGAACAATACGGTGGAAAGTACCACTAAGGAACCCCCAGTAATCATGAGTACTCCGGTTCTGAAATCCCAAAATGAATACGTAAGCAATGCCATACCCGATGTAAGGGTGTACCAGCTTGCAGATGCCAATGGGGCGCTATATAAATCTTGCTCGCAAATAACAGGCAATAACTGGTGTGCGGCTCCAAAGATTACCATAGAACCCCATCCCAAAGCGGCAAGGTGTACGATCGTAAGCAGGTGTGGGCTAAAATAATGCAATGTGAAACTATTGGCACTGATTAGCATTAAGACACAAAGTACAAAAAAAATGATCGCCCCAGTAGCGTAAAAAGGCAAAATAGCGCTGTTTGGTGGCGCTTTAGCTATGTTTATATCCGCCATTATTCTTTAAACCTGTTTAACTGTTTTTTAACCGGGATGGAAGAGAAACCGGATCAGTTTTTTATTAATTAATTTTTAAAAAGAAGCATTTTTACATTGCCTTCTTCAATATGATGAATGTGCACAGCATAATCTTTGTCAGCAAGTTCTTCCAACAAAAATACTGGCACCCGCTTGTGATCTACATACAATGCATGATCTTTTGGCAGCAGCTCCAATTCTGCAAGAATCGTTTGCATCGGCAAGGGCATTTCCAATGCCCTAACATCAATCCGCTTTGTATGCTCGGGCGTGAACTGGTTACAGATCGTAGCAAAGGACATCGCATCGTGCATGATAACCTTATCTTCAGATGGAACCGAGGGGGCTGTTTCTTTTGCTTTTTTTAGGAAGAAAGTGTGAAACTCCTTGTCGCTGATGGTTGCCACAAAACTTGCCTCCGCTTTTTCCTTTTCAAGAAGATGGATGAGAGGGGTTGGAATAAATGTGTTAATGATGCACAGAATTTTACCAGGAGGTACTTCTTTAAATTTCCCTAAGATCTCTTTAAGGGGATCCGTTCCATTTTCAATAATCGGCCGCACGTCGAAGTTTATAACCTCTCCTTCTGATGCGTTCTTTAACCAGGCGGGGCTTTCTTCTTTTGGTTGTGTCTGCGCCAAAGGAGCTTGGCTTGGTATAAAACGATAACCCAATGGTGCTAATGCCCTAACAAAATCCTCTACCTTACAGCCCCCCATTTTTGCTGCTTCAGTTACAGAAACGCGAGAGGCCATCACTTTTCGGAGGATAGGATTCTTCAACCTCTTAAGAGGAGGGGCAATCGCGGCAATTGCGTCAATACTCTCTTTATTATGGGCAATAATATCTCCTATTTTTGTTTGTGCGTTGAAATCCATAGTGTCCTGTATTTATCTATTATTTGTCCCGCTCTCTCCAGAATTCATCGGGATAATCTTCATCAGCGGTATGTACCTTTCCGTCTGCGGTCAATGCTTCGCCGATTGCTGTTAATTGCTCCTCTGTCAACGTAACTTCGAGGTGTGGGAATAATATTCGTTCTTCAAAACGTGTGTGATCTTCCAAAAAATCTGCCAGATCAAGAAAATCTTTTGTGGCTTGCTTTTTCCCATTGATGATTGCTTCAAACTTTTCGATCATGAGATAATGTTCATCTACCGCTTTTTGAACTAAAGCATCCTTCGTATTAAAAAACAGCAGCCGGTCTTCTTCCTGCTGATGGGGTTTCAGGCAGTTCTCCCAAAACCATTTAGCATACCGGCTTATTCTTTCCACATCTGTATTTAAATGAACTCCCCACCTTATTTTCCAGCAAAATAGCAAGGCGCCGTGATGTTCTTTGGAAAGGGGGATAATATTTTTATTTCTTTTGATGGGTTTTGTTTCCATAATCAGGGTTGAAATTGAAGTGATTGTATAAGTTTATTCCCCACAATAATAAGACAAAGAAATTTTAAAAATTACTCCTATAACAAAATATATATGAAAATTTTACGGAGCCGTGGCAGTTCTGTTAATTTTGGCTATCGCTCCAAGGTTCAACCCGGGTAGTAGCCAGAACTTTTGGAATAGTAAAACTCCTATGGCTCCGAGTAACAACGGCAGGGGCCAGACGACTGTCGTTCCCTTTGTTGCCAGAACCGAAACCGCTATTAAAACAACAAATCCCAATTCGATCCGATTTAAATTTGTAAAGACGAGTTTACCAAAAGAAAGCGCACTCGGAACGGGTACCCCTTCTGCTCTGAACTTCAGCCAGGATTCAAAAAAGCGGATACTTAAAATAAAACCTGCCAAAATAAAAATTAGAATAATTGCCAAAAGCATCGTATTAGTTCTTTAGAAAATTCATTAATGCAAGGGCTTGATTATGAGCTTCGTCTTTGGCGCTATACACCAAAGTAACGGTTTTATGTGCTTTCAGAATATTTTTTAGATCATCAACCACAGGATTACTCTTCAGCTCCTCCTGATATTTTTTAACAAATTCATCCCATTTTTCTACTTCGTGGTGAAACCAGGTACGCAACTCGTTGGAAGGGCCTGCCTCTTTCAACCATATATCTATGGCTGCTTTTTCCTTTTTGATGCCCCGCGGCCACAACCGATCTACTAATACACGGTATCCATCCGTAGGATCTGCTGGAAGGTAAACACGCTTTATTTTTATGGTTGTCATATTTTCTGTTTTCACTTGCTTGAGACCCTGCTGGCTCCTCGATTCTTACTGGCGCCAAAACGCATTCTGCGGGAAGCCGCTAACTATTGAACACAGGATGGGTCTTCTTTTTTCTGTACCCGAGTATTGCTACCATTCAAATCTCATTTCCATTCTCTTTGGAAATTTAAATTTAACAAATCCTGACGAACCACGACAACTCAGCTCATCATGGTTCGCCAGAACTGAAAATCTTCCTCTTTATTTTCTTTATGCTTCTACTAATTCTTTTTCCAGCTCAATAGCTTTTGGAAACAGAATATTG
>JBDHYK010000256.1:0-4856 GCA_039811305.1 Niabella sp. | reverse complement strand
TTTTACAAACTTTTCGTACATTTCTTACGTAACTTAATGGGCGAATATAATAATTTCAGTTTAGTTTTACAAAGTTGTCAGGGGATGCGCCTTTAGATTTTTTTGTAAATGATGAGGTTTTTTTGGGCTTTGTTCTTTTTTGTTAAGAATAAAAGGCTTATTTTGAACCAGTTAAAAAAGCACTGCCCCCGTGCAAAATAATCAGGCATCCGATAAAAAAAATTACTTCCTGCGTTTACTAAGGCTGCTGCACCTTAGGGGGAAACAGTTATTTGACCGGTTTGCCAATAAAAAACTGAAACATGGTATTTTAACGGCGATCCCCTTCTGGTCCGGATCTTTTATTGTGGGTGTAATTGCTGTGATCTATGCCTGGTTGTTTCACCACGCCGAATTGTTGATGTTTGCCATCGTGGGTTATCATAAATGGCTTCTGTTTTTGATACTGCCAACCGGGTTTATTCTGTCCTGGTGGATTGTTAAGAAATTTTCGCCTTATGCTTCGGGCAGCGGTATTCCACAGGTAATTGCTTCGATAGAGCTGGCAGCCCCGGAAACGGATAAGAAAGTGTCGCAATTATTGGGTCTGCGTACCATCCTGGTGAAAATTGTTTCCAGTCTTGTATTAGTGTTAGGTGGCGGTGCTGTGGGACGCGAGGGTCCAACCATACAGATTTCGGGCTCCGTTTTTCATATTATTAACCGGTTCATTCCCAAGTGGTGGCCCAGGGTTTCTCATAAAAATATGATTCTTACAGGCGCTGCAGCCGGTTTATCTGCTGCGTTCAACACGCCTTTGGGAGGTATTGTGTTTGCGGTGGAAGAGCTTACAAAAATCCACTTCAGTTATTTCAAAACTGCTCTTTTTACGGCCATCATCATAGCGGGTTTAACGGCGCAGCAGTTGGCAGGTTCTTATTTGTACTTAGGCTACCCACAAGTGGCGGATCTTCGTTTCAGCGAGTTTTTAGTCATCCTGTTAGTGGCGGCAATTGCTGGCTTTTCTGCAGCTGTTATGTCCAAAGTGATGCTCGCCATTTTGCGTTTCAAAAAAAAGCTGAAGAATAATAAAGAACAGCTCCTTTTCCTGTTTTTTACCTCTATGGTGATTGCGGGTTTTGCCTACTTTTTCTCTGAAACAATTTTAAGTTCGGGTAAAGACCTTATGGAACACTACCTTTTTACTACGGATAAGCATGCGGCCGGAATCGTTCCTTTTTCCCGAATATTGGGCAATACGCTTTCTTTTAGTTCGGGCGGTGCCGGAGGAATTTTTGCGCCGGCATTAAGTAGCGGGGCTACAATTGGCAGTGCCGTATCGGGCTGGTTTCAGTTTGCCGCGCCCCATACCAACGTGATGATTCTGGCGGGGATGGTTGGCTTTTTAACAGGGGTTACCCGTTCGCCCTTTACGTCGGCCATTGTGGTATTGGAAATGACCGACCGCCACAGCATTATTTTGCAACTGATGACGGCGGCCCTGGTTGCTTACGTTTTTGCACGCGTAGTTTCGGGGAAGTCGCTCTACGAAATTTTAAAAAATAACTACATCAAAGAACTTCAAAGTTCCGCCCCGGGGTTGCAATCAACAAGCGAAGCGAGTAAATAGCAATCAACTGACATTCACACGGTTGAAACGCTATCTTGCAAGCGCATAAGATGAGAAATATCATACTCTAAAGGATATTTAAAGTTTTTTTAATTCATACCTTTGCAGTTCCTTACTTAAAAAATGATGTAATATGGAATACAGAATTGAAAAAGATACGATGGGCGAGGTAAAAGTGCCCATAGATGCTATTTACGGCGCTCAGACCCAGCGGTCGGTTGAGAATTTTAAGATTGCCCAGGATATCAACAGAATGCCCAAGGAAATTATTAAGGCATTTGCATATCTAAAAAAAGCGGCAGCTATTACCAACCAAAAAGCGGGTGTGCTGCCTAAGAAAAAATCGGTTCTTATCGGAAAAGCTTGTGATGAAATCCTAACCGATAAGATTGACAGCAGCGCCTTCCCCTTAGTGGTATGGCAAACAGGAAGTGGTACCCAAAGTAATATGAATGTAAATGAAGTGATTGCCTATCGTGGTCACGTACTAAATGGCGGAAGCCTTAATGATAAAGAAAAGTATCTGCATCCCAACGATGACGTAAACAAATCGCAGAGCAGCAACGATACATTTCCTACGGCCATGCATATTGCTGCGTATAAAATCTTAGTGGAAACCACTATTCCGGGGATTGAAAAACTTCGCGATACCCTTAAGAAAAAGAGCAAACAATTTATGAAGGTGGTGAAAATTGGCCGTACCCACTTTATGGACGCCACTCCACTTACCTTAGGTCAGGAAATAAGCGGTTATGTTTCTCAATTGGATCATGGGTTGAAAGCAATCAAAAACACCTTGCCTCATTTAAGCGAACTGGCTTTAGGGGGTACTGCGGTAGGTACCGGTATAAATACCCCTGTTGATTATGATGTAAATGTAGCGGCAGAAATAGCCCGACTCACCAAGTTGCCCTTTAAAACCGCCGAAAACAAATTTGAAGCCTTAGCTGCCCATGATGCGGTGGTGGAAACACACGGCGCCCTGAAAACGGTGGCGGTGAGTCTGATGAAAATTGCAAACGACATTCGAATGTTATCCAGTGGCCCGCGTAGTGGAATTGGCGAAATACATATACCCGATAATGAACCTGGCTCGTCCATTATGCCTGGCAAGGTGAACCCGACCCAGTGCGAGGCGCTTACCATGATTGCGGCACAAGTGCTTGGCAACGATGTAGCGATCAATATTGGTGGTGCTACAGGTCATTTTGAGTTGAATGTGTTTAAACCTGTGATGATTTATAATTTCCTGCATAGTGCCCGACTGATTGGAGATGGTTGTGTTTCCTTTAATGACAAATGCGCCGTGGGCATCGAACCCATTGAAGCCAATATTAAAAACCATGTGGACAACTCATTGATGCTGGTAACGGCTTTAAACACCAAGATTGGTTACTACAAAGCTGCTGAAATTGCTCAAAAAGCCCATAAGGAAGGTACCACACTTAAAGAAATGGCTGTGAAACTGGGTTACTTAACCCCCGAAGAGTTTGATGAATGGGTGGTTCCCTCAAAAATGGTGGGGATAATAAAATAAGAAAAAAACTGAACATGAGAAAAGGATCGCTTTAATTAGCGATCCTTTTTAAATTTAGTTTTGAAGTAAAGCTTGTAATTTTACATTTAGAGAGATGAAATTGGGTACTCGTTTATTCTTAGCTATAGTAAAATAGTACGGGAAACACCATTTTCCGCTTAGACAGGGGTGCTAAGCGGATCATTTTTTTTCTCGCTTTTTAAATACCCCCACCATCAAATAACCTAAAAGGCTCCCGTATAACGTACTATTGATCGGTTTTGAGCTAATGGCGCAGGAGCCGCTAACACATCCGATTTGCTGCCAGTAAACGTATCCAATAAGCCCACCGGCGATAACTCCCACAAGGGTAATCCAGTTTTGTTTTAACCAGTTCATCCGTTGTTTTTTAACCGTTGCACCTTATGCCAGGGTCCGCCGTTATAAACGCTGGAGATGCCATTACGCACTAGAATTCCTTTTGCCTGGCTGCTGCGCATCCCGCTGGCACAAAATACTACAACACTTTTTTTATTTTTAAACTTGCTTAAATTTCTTTGCAAGTTATTTAGCGGAATATTTACTGCACCCTTAACGCTTCCACTGGCAAATTCACCCGGGGTTCTTACATCCACCAAAAAAGCGCCATTATTAATAGCTTCTTGTAATTCGGTGTTGGAGCCTCCTCCAAACAGATTTTTTAAAAATGATAACATAATTTATTTATAGATTTTGTTTACTGTTGCTGTTTCCTGCCCGATCGTGTACAGCATTGAGGCAGTTTGTTGAACAAAAACTTCGATTTCTGTACGCCACTTATATGGTTTCTCCACCACGAATGATCAACCTTGCAAATTACTTTTTTTTAAATAAAAAGTTAAGTAACAAAAGTTACCATGCATCACCTCATCCGAAACTGCTAATTTTGCCGTTTTCGGCATGCCAGCATTGGGCGTATTCAAGAAAATAAATAATAGAAAAAGCTACTAAACCGGGGATTATTTTGAAGAAGTTAGATAAATTGATCATAAAAGCCTTTATCGGCCCCTTCATCGCCACATTTTTCGTTACCGTATTTGTGTTGGTGATGCAGTTTTTCTGGCTATGGATAGATGATTTTGTAGGCAAAGGGTTGGATGCGTTCACCATCTTAAAGTTCATTTGGTATCAAAGTGCCGCATTAATTCCCTTAGCACTACCACTAGCCGTGTTATTATCTTCTTTAATGACCTTTGGTAACCTGGGTGAGACTTTCGAATTGGTTGCTATTAAATCCGCTGGAATTTCGCTGCTGCGGTTTATGCGCCCCCTGTTTTTTGTAACTGCAATCATAAGTTTTGGCGCTTTTTTGTTCAATAACTACGTAATTCCGGTGGCAAACCTTAAATCTCGGACCCTGCTGACAGATATTGTTTTGGCAAAACCGGCTTTTGATATTAAAGAAGGCGTATTCTATGATAAATTGGATGGTATTGCCATAAAAATTGGGAAAAAAGAAAATGACAGCCTGATCCACGACGTAATTGCCTTTGAACAGAACAACAGCCTTCAGGATAATTTTGTAGTAGCCAAAAGCGGGATTATGAAACCCTAGCCAGACAGGCGCTTTATTGATTTTTATTTAAAAAAAGGAACCCGATATCAGGAACGGGGCAATTCCACTGATTCGGTCACCGAATATATCAGAATGGCGTTTTCTGCCTATAAAAAACAATTTGATATTAGCTCCTT
>JBDHYK010000255.1:0-4873 GCA_039811305.1 Niabella sp. | reverse complement strand
ACAATTATTTTTTCATTTGGCTTTAAGGAAATCGTCTGCCCATCCTGATTTTTCAGCACCACATCCACCTTACCTCTGATAAGGGTTGTTTGCGCCGTTGACTCATTTTCGTAAGATCTTATATTAAAGGCAGTTCCCAGAACTTTTACATCCATAGTAGCCGTGTGCACGATAAAAGAACGGTTTTTATCTTTCACCACATCAAAATAGGCTTCCCCAACCAATGTTACTTCTCTCGTATTTGTACCCAGGGTAGATGAATAACGAAGTTTTGTATCAGCATTCAACCATACTTTTGTGCCATCGGGCAACACCACCCTTGTTTTAGACCCCTTTTCGGTGCTTACAATCTGTTGCGAGTTTTGATTGGTTTGCGAGGAAGGCTTCAACATCCAAAACAGTGAACCTGCAATAATAGAAATCAGCACAGCAGCCGCTATGTATCGTAGGACGGTGATTCGCCTTATTTTTCCCGAGTCGGAAACGGGAAGATTTTGATTAATTTTTTCTGAAATACGGGCAAAAGACTCTTTTTGCAATTGTGGGGTAATGGATTCTGTAAAACTCGTCTGAGCTTGAAAAACTTCCTCCATCAAAGCGCTTGTCATAGCTCCGTCGGCCTGTGTGCTCGTAAGATCAGACAATTCCCGCTGCTCCTGTAACGTGAGTTCGCCGGAATGCTTTTTTGCAAGTAATTCTATAAATCGTTCTTCGGTCATATTGCCTCTATACTAATAAAGACAATATAAATTTGCGTTTATGCCTATTCGAAATAAAATATTTTTTTTCGGTCGCCGCTTTTTTGTAAAACCAGCCTATTTCCCATAAAAAACAAGTCCCAAAATTTTAGGAAATGGACTTCCACAGGGGAAGGCTGATCATCCTTAGGGCAAATACAAAGTAATTTCTATCTTATCTTCGATAGGAATTAGGATCCATACTTTCTATAATGTTCGGGGAAGAGTTCTTTTAACTTACTCACAATCAATGACATAGCTTTTATCATGTGGTTCTGTACCGTTTTTGCAGATATGCCTAACAGCTCTGCCACCTCTTTGTATTTCAGCCCTTCTTCTTTAATCAGCCGAAACACCAACCTACATTTAGGCGGTAGGGTATTTATGGCTTCGCTGATTAGTTTCAGGTTCTGATTACTAATAAGTAACTCTTCGGGAGTGTGAAGCATATAGGAATAGTGTTCCTCAGGCGGTTCGCCCAATACCGTTCTTTTTGTGAGGGTAGTAAATGAACTACTTTTTATCGCATTCAGGCTGGCATGTTTTACTGCGATGTATAAATAGTTTGAAAGGCTTTTGATGGTGAGTAAGGTATTTCTGTTCGTCCACAGGTTTACAAATACATCATTAATGATTTCTTCCGACAGATGGCGATCTTTCACAATTGAAACCGAAAAAGAAAGTAAACCTGAAAAATAAATCCTGTGCAATTCTTCAAACGCAGTCTGGTTGCCTTCATTAGCTACCGCATGTATAAGATATTTTACTCTCCCTTCATCCATACCCTTTCAATCTTAAACGCGAATGTACTGGATTTTATTTTGCAGCAATTGAGACAGTTTGGTAAAAAAAATTAAAGTGTATAAAATCAAGAGAAAAGTTCATCCCATTTCGTGTTGGAAATTGGAAAAAACTCTTTTACAGTTCCAACTCATTGAAAGGAAAATTTCCTTGCAGTAAACTAATTTTTCAATAGTACTACTCCTCTTCTATGGCTCGGGTATTTCCAAACCCCAGGTTCGCCCTTTGTCCACAGCGGGTACTCCGTGTAAGATCCAGTTGGCGGGTTTGGCACCTTTCAGGTAGTAATCAAAAAACTGAGAAAGCCGTACCGACAGATCCTTTCGGTTACGCCGTTCTACAAGGTTGTGATCTTCACCATTGTATTGTAACAGCCACACTTTTTTGCCTAAGCGCCTCATGGCTGAAAACAGTTCAATACCCTGGTACCAGGGTACGGCTCCGTCTGCATCGTTATGCATTATCAACAAAGGTGTATTAATTTTATTAGCAGTAAAAAGTGGCGAGTTTTTTAAATACAGATCGGGGCGTTGCCACAAGGTGGCGCCAATACGACTTTGTTGTTTTTCGTATTGAAACTGCCGAACCATGCCGGTGCTCCAGCGTATACCACCGTAGGCGCTTGTCATATTACTTACGGGGGCGCCTGCTCCTGCTGCCCTAAAGATATTGGTGCGGGTAACTAAATAAGCTACCTGATAGCCACCCCAACTTTGTCCCTGAATACCCATTCTGGTACTATCTACCCAGGGAAATTTACTTAGGTGCTTTGCGGCACTCACTACACTATTATAAGCGCTTTCGCCCGGTTGCCCCGTTTTATAATAAATGTTTGGGTCAAATACAATATAACCATTGCTTACAAAATATGGAATATTGATGATGGAAGCGCTGGGTGCCGGCGGCTTGTAAGAATACAAACCATCAGAATTTTTTTCGTAGAAGTAAAAAAGTACAGGATATTTTTTCTTAGGATCAAAATTTTCGGGTTTGTACAAAATACCCTCGCTTGTTTTACCATCAAACATTTTCCAGTGAAGCAGTTCGGCTGTCAACCAAATATAGGGTTGTTGTTGTTGGGCAATATCGGTGAGTTGTGTAAGCGCTGCCAGGTTGCTGCCGAAGTAAAGTTCCGATGCTGCTATATTTGACTTTTGAATCAAAAACATACGCGCATCCTTTGCTTTGGCAATACTGGTATAACTTTTATTTTCATGAACCATGCTTTGGGGCTTCTCTTTGGAATTCAGAGGTTTCAAAAACAAATTCCAGCTTTTGTCCGATCGGTTCTGAGCTGTTAAGAGCAAGGTATCGCTTTGTTCAAAATATTTCTTTTCACTATCAAGGGTTACGAGGTTCCAGTCTTTATTTTGTGTTTTCCCCGAAAGGGTGATACTCACCGGATTGCTTTTGCCGTCAGGTGCCAGTTTCCATATATCAAAATAACCATTGATTAAAACTGCGCTATCATCAGCCAACCAGCCGGCTACTCCCATTGGTCGTGGAAAGTCCGGCACATCAGACGTAATATCAAACAGAGAATCTGTGATGCCTTTAGAAATATTGGTTATTTGCCCTGTGGCTACTTTGTAGGAAAAATAGTGTTTCTTTTCCGGGTTGTACCAGATAATATAGTTTCCCGCCGGTGAGGCCTGAAAAAAACTATTTTGGTTTTGTTGCACCAATTTTCTTGTTCCATCGTTGAGGTTAATGACGTAGGCCGTTGTTCGGGGTCTGCCCTCCCAATTGGCAGCAATGCGATGGCCGCTTGTGGATTGCGCTAACACCCAGGAGGCATTTCCTTCATTCACCAAACTGACCGTTTCCGCATCCCGATCACCTAACTGTATTACAACCCCGGGTTTTTCGGGATTCACCACTGCCAGGTAGCTCCTTTTACTTTCCTGTGGTAATTGTTTCAGTTGTTGCGGTTGAATATAATCATCCTGATAATGCCAAATATCTAATCTTGCCGTTTCAAAATCTACTAATGTTGTATCTTTTGGAGGCTGCACCGGCGCTACTCCAAAAAACAGGCGCTTCCCGTCTTTACTAAAACGGATTGTAGCATTGTCACTAATTGTGTATTGATTACGCACTCCTTTGGTGGAACGGTTCACTATGTTTCGGGCAGAATCGGTGCCTGCGGTGTAATACCACAGTTTGTAAAATTTTTGAAGTGCTTTTTCCACGCTATCCCTTTCGGCCACAAAGGCCCATTGTTTACCTGTTTCATCGGAAGTAAAATTTTTTGCGTCATTGAAACCGCTCATGAGGGTATCGCTTTGGTTTTTTGCAAGATGGTGAAGAATAATATACGTCTTGCTTAGGCTGTCTTTGGTATTTTTGGATGTTTTCAGCAATAAGGTATTCCCGTACTTATCAAAATAATAGTCGCTGATAAAGTGGAAGGTTTTTGAACCCTTGCCACTGAGGGGCTTCAGTACCAAATCGGAACCAGCCGTTCTGGCAGCGCCGGGTTTTTCGTCTTCATCTGCATCTTCAAAACGGGGCGAATCCTTTTTTGCGCTTTTATAAATTTCTTTAGCCGCTTTCTGGGCAGCTTCAATTACTTTTTCTTTGGGTACTTTACCCTTTACGTCCTGCAATGATTTTTTTATGATGGAATCCGTTAGCCGAACAAGATCCTGAAGCGTATCCTTGACAATCGGTTTTTTGGCAACCTTCACGCTGTTGGTATCTACATGATAGGCCAGCCATGTACCTGATTTTTCGGGTAGTTTATACGACTTCAACTTAGGACTCTTTTCAAGCTCCCAATTGGCTAATCTTATGATAATCAGCGAATCTTTCGGCATTTCATCCGGTTTTTTCTTTTTTATCCTTGCCTGGCGTTGTTCCTGATATCGGGGTTTTATTTTTGCAATCAGGAACTGATTGTCCTGAGAAAACTCGATACCGTACCCGCGCTCTACCACAAGTTTTGAAGCTGTATCGGTAAGCGATTGCAGGTACAAGGTTCCATCACCCTGCTGTGGATTGATGGTATAGGCAATGTATCGGCCGTCATTGCTGATTTTCTTTTCAGCCAGCGCCTTCCAATCGTCATAGACCTCGTGTGTTAAGGGCTTTTTTTGTTGCGAAAACAGAAACAAAGGGGCTAAAAACACCGTGGCCCACAAAACTACAAGCCGGAGAAGCTGCTGCGTAAAATAAGAATGTTGATACATGTGCCTGATATAAAATGGAAAAATCGTTAAAAAATATAGTATTTCTTCTCAACTGCAAACTGCTGGTAAAAATACAAAAACTATGTCTGGATAAAATGCCTGTTTTAAACATTGAACTCTAAAATTGCTAAAACTTTGGGTTTT
>JBDHYK010000254.1:0-4892 GCA_039811305.1 Niabella sp. | reverse complement strand
CAACAGGGACTATTTTTTACCAATTGCTACGCCACCGGTACCAGAACCGTTCGCGGGTTGGAGGTGCTGTCTCTATCTATACCCCCCATACCAGGCCAAAGCATTGTAAGGATGCCAAATAATGACAGTCTGTTTTCCATAGGGTCGGTATTGCGTAAAAGGGGCTATACCACACAATTTATTTATGGCGGATACAGCAGTTTCGACAATATGGGACCCTATTTTTCTTCCAACGGGTATGAAGTCATAGATCGCTCCGCGTTAAAACCCAATGCCATACATTATGCCAATATTTGGGGCGTGGCAGATGAGGATATGTTAACCCATGCAATAAAAGTGTTTGATAAGAACTATAGTGATAAAAAACCTTTTTTTGGGCATATAATGACGGTATCGAACCACCGGCCCTTCACCTATCCCGAAAATAGAATAGATATATCGCCCAAAGAACAAAGACGCGAGGGCGCTGTAAAATATACCGACTACAGTGTACATCAGTTTATACAACAGGCTGCAACAAAACCCTGGTTCAAAAACACGCTTTTTGTTATTGTAGCCGACCATTGTGCTTCGGCAGCAGGCAAACAAACCCTCCCCGTTACGGGCTATCATATTCCTTTGTTAATTTATAGCCCTGCTCACGTTCAACCGGCAGTTATGAATCAGATGGTTTCACAAATGGATATCGTTCCCACTATTTTAGGATTATTGAATTTGTCCTATGTTTCTAAATTTTTTGGTCAGGACATTTTGCAGATACCGGCAGGTAGGGAACGAGCCTTTATTAGTACGTACAGCAACTTGGGATATCTGCGAGACAGCAATCTGGTCGTTCAATCACCGCCACAAATTGTTACCCAGTGGCGCCCAAATTTTGTAAGCGGCGAAGCGGTTGCAGTACCAGTTAATGACAGTTTGTATAAACAAGCGGCAAGTTATTATCAGTTAGCGGCAAAGCTTTTCAAAACCAATGGGTACAAAGCAAACTAAACGAAATCAACCGGAATGCCGGCTACAATTTGTTAGTACATCCTATACATTTTCCCAGGCAATGACTGAATAATATTCTGCATCTCTAAATTGAGAATCGCCACGGCCACGGCGCTGCTGTTCAAGCCAGATCGCAGGTTAAGTTCGTCAATACTGGCTTCGCCCGATGTGTTTAATAAATCTACAATTACTTTTTCATTGGGTGTAAGCTCTATAAAAAGCTCCCTGGTTTTCTTTCGGGATTTTTTTTGTTCTGCCCAACCCATGGTTTCTATTAATTGATGTACATCTGTAAGCAATACGGCTTTGTTATTTTTAATTAGATGATTGTTGCCGGCACTTTTTTTATCGGTAACCTTTCCTGGAAAAGCAAACACGTCTTTGTTATACCCGTTTGCCAGCTCCGCGGTAATAATACTTCCCCCTTTTATATCGGTTTCTACAACAATTGTGGCATCGCTTATACCCGCAACAATACGATTTCGGCTGGGGAAATTGTGCTTGTCTGGTTTGGTATTTGTCATAAATTCGGTAAGCAAGCCCCCCCGTTGTACCATTTCTTTTGCAAGCGAAGTATGTGGGGGCGGATAAATCTTATCTAACCCGTGTGCCAGTACCCCTACGGTTTCAACCTGGTGCGTAAGGCAGGTTTTGTGTGCCAAATAATCAACTCCATATGCCAAACCGCTCACTACCAAAACACCAGAACCCGCCAGACCTTCTATCAACTGTTCTACAAGATGCTTGCCATAATCTGTATGGGTTCGGGTGCCCACAACTGCAATAATTTTAGAAATATTCAGATTGGCCGTACCCCGATAGTAGAGCAGGGTTGGCGAATCGTAGCAGTTTAACAACCTTTTCGGATAGGAGGAATCGGTAATAAACAGGGGTTGAATCTTATACTTTTCAATAAACTGTATTTCCTGTTCTGCCAAAGAAAAGTTTTTAAAATTGCGAATATTATTGGTTCTTACCTCTCCCAGGCCTTCAATACTCAGGAGCGTTGATTTTTTGGCTTTAAATATTTCTTCAATATCCAAATGTTCCAATAACAATTTGGCATACACAGAACCAATATTGGGGATCAGTGTTAATGCAATCTGGTATAAAAGCTTATCAGACACTTATAATTGATTCAGGGCGTTTAAAATAATTTCACAGGCTTCCCGAATCTCTTCTTCGGTAATGGTTAGCGGCGGGCTGATGCGTAAACAATTTGGAGCAAATAAAAACCAGTCCGTTAGTATTCCGGTTCCCTGGTTAGAAATTACTGCATCAATCACTTTTTTATTGATTTCGAAATTTTCGAACTCTACGGCCAGCCAAAGCCCAAAAGATCGAACGGACTGGATCGCATCATGCTGTAGTAAGGATAAAAACAGAGATTCCTTTTTCTTTACCCCGCTCAGAATATCTTCTTCCAAAAGTGCCTGCATTGCAGCCCATCCAGCTGCACAAGATACCGGATGCCCGCCAAAGGTAGTGATATGCCCCAACACCGGATGCTGTGTCAGATGCATCATGAGTTTCCTGTTGGCAACAAAGGCTCCTAAAGGCATGCCTCCACCCAAGGCTTTTCCCAATAACAATATATCGGGCACTACGTTAAAATGCTCAAAACCCCAGAGTGTTCCGGTGCGGCCAAATCCCGCCTGAATTTCGTCAAGAACCAACAGGGTTCCCGTTTCGGAACATTTCTTCCTGACAGCCTGCAGCCACTCTTTTGCAGGACGAATCACACCGGCTTCGCCCTGAATGGTTTCGAGGATAACACAAGCCGTGCCGGCGTTAATCTCGTCTAACCAATCAAACGAATTAAAATCAACATGAAAAACATCGGGCAACAGAGGTCGGTACGCGTTGCGCCAGTACTCATCTCCGATAATGCTGAGCGCCCCCTGTGTAGAACCATGGTAGGCATTTTTACAAGCCAGAATTTTTGTGCGGTTCGTAACCCGCTTGCTCAGTTTCATAGCACCTTCTACCGCTTCTGCCCCAGAATTCGTAAAATAAACAGAATCTAAAGTGCCGGGCAAATGATCTACCAAATACTTTGCATATTGCACCTGTGGGGTTTCTACAAACTCGCCATAAACCATAATATGCAGATAGGCTTCCAGTTGTTGTTGGATGGCCTGTACTACTTTTGGGTGCCGATGCCCCGTATTGGCCACACTAATCCCACCGATCAGATCGAGATAGCGTTTGTTACCTGCATCGAACAAATTACACCCTTCGGCCTTTACAATTTCCAATGCTAAAGGCGCCGGTGAGGTTTGTGCCACATGCTGTAAAAATAGAGAACGTTGGTTCATTGTAAACCCTACAAATAATAATCAACTCCGTTTTTAAAAATATTATGATAGCCGGCATTGGGTATATTTTTCATTAGCCCTGCGGCATATCGTTCGGCATGTCCCATACGGCCGAAAATTTTGCCACACTCGCTGGTTACACCTTCAATGCCAAACAATGAGTTATTGGGATTGTGCGGCATGCCATGTGCGATTTCACCGGCAGGCGTTACATATTGGGTGGCAATCTGACCCTTACGATACAGACTTTTCAATACTTCTTCACTTGCCATAAACCGGCCTTCGCCATGACTGATAGGGATGGTGTAGCTATTGCCTTTCATGTTTTTTAGCCAGGGGCTATTATCGCTGGCAACCTTTATAGTTACCATTTGCGAAATATGGCGGCCAATGGCATTGTGTGCCAGGGTGGGTGCTTCCGCATTCAAATTTCGAATTTGTCCAAAAGGCAATAAGCCAGACTTCACCAGGGCCTGAAATCCGTTACAAATACCCAGTATCATTCCATCACGCTCCAAGAGTGCATGAACGGCTGCGCTCATTTTTTCATTTTTCAATACATTTACCATAAACTTCGCCGACCCATCAGGTTCATCACCAGCAGAAAAACCACCACTTAGAACGAGTATTTGTGAATTATTGATTTCTTTTACCCAGGCATTTACACTTTCTTCAAGATGGTGATGGCTAAGATTGACTAAGGGTAGAGAACTCACAATAGCTCCTTCTTTTCGAAAAGCATTTTTTGTTTCGTACTCACAATTGGTTCCCGGAAAAACCGGTGCAAAAACACGGGGAGTAATCCCATGTCGTTTTATAAAAATATTTGTCGAATTTGTGCTATTCAACGACGGATCTATCGTTATCACGTCCTTTCTGGGCTCTACGGTTGGGAAAAGCTTTTCAAATGTTGTGGTAAATGCCGATAACAACTCCGCAATCTCAATTTGTAAATCATTGATAGTAATACTGTGATCATCTGTTACAGTTCCAATTCTTGTGATCAAAGGGTGCACAATTGGAGAAGTAGTTTCAATGACAATGCTGCCAATAGATTTTGCTAAAGGTGCTCCATGATACCGTACCTGACAACCGAATCCGTTGCCAAAACTCATTTTGGCCAATGCCACCGCTACACCCCCTTCTTTAACTGTTTTTGCAGATACGATGGTACCAGCCCGTATTTGTTCGTGTAGAAAATCGTACACTTGCTTAAGAACTTCATAATCCGGTAAGCCATTTTCACGAGGATGGTGTTGAAAAACATAGAGTTGGTTTCCCTGTTTTTTAAGTTCGGGTGAAATAATATTGTTCTTATCCCCGTTGGAACACGCAAACGAAATCAGAGTGGGCGGCACATTCAATTCGCCAAAACTACCACTCATACTATCCTTGCCTCCAATGGCTGCCAGTTCTAAATTCATTTGGGCGTCATAGGCCCCCAGCAGTGAAGCTAATGGTTTACCCCATTTTTCGGGTTGACTGCCCAATTTCTCAAAATATTCCTGAAAACTCAGACGAACATCCCGATAGCGCCCTCCCATAGCCACAATCTTTGCAACGCTTTCTACCACAGCATAAGCC
>JBDHYK010000253.1:0-4916 GCA_039811305.1 Niabella sp. | reverse complement strand
GCCATAATATACATACTGCTACACAAGCCGCTAAAATATTCACGTATTGAACAGTAGTAGTAGGCAGATAATACCGGATAATATTTAAAACCAACAAAGCGGCTAACAAAAGCAAGGTATTACTCACTAAGCTGTCAATTATAGCAATTCGCAAAGAAAAACCAGGTAAAAAAAACACCTGAGCCATTACTAATACCAACCAGCCCGCTCCCAGCGATAACAAGAAAGGCTTTGCAGAAAGTGGAGACGAAGGCATAAACGGGGATTAGATGGAAGTGAAAAGTGGTAAGTTATAAGTTATCAGTTATAAGTTATAAGTGATAAGTGAATCATAACTCGTAAATCGTAAATCGTAATTCGTAAATCGCAAATCGCAAATCATAAATCGGAAATCGCAAATCGTAAATCGCAAATCGCAAATCGGAAATCGCAAATCATAAATCGTAAATCGTAAATCGTAAATCGTAAATCGTAAATCATAATTCGTAAATCGTAATTCAAAACTCAAAACTCTTAAAAACTCTTTATATCTACTCCGCCAAAAAGCACCGATCCTTTTATTAGCAAAGTTTTGTTATAGTTTTCAGACACATTGGTCATCACGCGCTTATCTTTTACATCTCCAAAGATGGATACCGCATTGCTTACAACGTTCCAGTTGGAAGGTACCAAAAGGGTGGCTCCGCCAAACAGAACCGTTACTTCAATAATTGCAGTGCCGGAAAAGTCCGCCTGGGAAAGATTAATCTCGCTACCTCCAAAAATATTCACGATATCGCCACCCCGAAACGCCTTGCTGAACACCTTTTTTTTACTACCACCAAAAATAGAGGTTGCGTCAACAAAGTCCTCCGTGGCCGGTATTTGTCCGTTGGGTAGTGGGGTTTCTACCGGTTTCCCGTTTTCATCGTATTGAAGGTATCGGTAGGTTTTTCGGGGTCGAAAGATAAAAAACAAACCCGCTCCAATTAAAATAAGGGGAAACAGATAGCGCCGTAATTCGCCAAATACTACAAACTCATTTATTAGAAACAGTCCTCCTATCAATATAAGGATGAGCCAGGTGGCGCCCTGAAAATCTTTTCGGATACCCAAAAAAACACCAATGCCAATCAGTACCATTTGCCAGGACAGCAACCAGTCGGGAAGAAAAAACCCAATACGTTTCATAAGAAAACCCAAGCCTGCCAGTAATAGAAGTGCCCCTATCCACAAATGAGATTGAGAGGGTCGTGCACGAAACTCAGGAGGAGCCGCTGGCGGTGGATTGGAATCTTTTTCAGTTTTGTTATAAGATCCGCTATTAAATTGATTGTCGCTCATTTCTTTAAAATTTTATGTAAAAATAGCAACCTAAGTTAGGCATTACAAACCGTTTTTCGCGTAGAAGCGCTTTAAATCGGTAAAAGGCAGGGTTTAGGCGGTTAATAACCCTTTAACCTTGCGGTACCAGGTGGGTCGGCCCCCACACGGCATTCAGTATGGTTGAGTGCCATTAAAATTATCCTTATTAATTTTTCACCAGTTTAGGCGCCTCTTTCGGTTCGGTGCCGCGTGAAGCGCGGCAGCCTGAGGAACGAAGGCAGAAGCGAAAGCCTGCCCGCCGGCGGCAGAGGCAAAAACCTAACTTTTTAGCGTATAGGAATACTCGCTGCGTATTTTTATAGGCCGTGTAAAAAAGCAAAAAAACAGATTGTCATTTCGAATGAAGCGAAGCGGAATGAGAAATCTCCCTAAAACAAGGAGATCTCTCACTGCGTTCGAGATGACGACCCTAAACTTAAAAAGGTAAGGTCATTTCGAATGTAGCGAAGCGGAATGAGAAATCTCCCTGATAGGTGGGAGATTCCTCCCTGCGGTCGGAATGACTATGCCCCCACACGACATCCAGTAGAGTTGAGTACCACAAAAATCATTTCTATTAATTGTTTACCAGTTTAGGCGCCTCTTTCGGTTCGGTGCCGCATGAAACGTGGCAGCCTGAGGAACGAAGGCAGAAGCGAAAGCCTGCCCGCCGGCGACAGAGGCAAAAACCAGTTCTTTCAGCATCAGGGAATAGGGGCTTCCGTCGGATTTTGTACCCCCCGTCTCCCTGTTGGCAAATTTCAGCCCAAAATACCCTATCATCAGAAATTACGCTATCAGCTCAAACCGATCTCCATCAAACAAGCCTTTGTCGCTGAGTTTTAAGTGCGGAATCACCAACAAAGCCATAAAAGAAAGAGTCATAAACGGCGAAGAAAGTGAGCTGCCTAATTTTTCTTTTACCATCCTGTCAAGGGCAGAATACTGAGCCGCTACCTGGTAACCGTCTTCCTGAGTCATCAAACCCGCTATCGGCAATGCAATCACCTTTTTTTCGTTTTCATAAATAGCCGCTATTCCTCCCTGATGTTCTATTACGAGGTTCACGGCCTGGCAGATACTTTCATCATCTACCCCCACAGCGATTATATTGTGGCTGTCGTGTGCTACTGATGAGGCTATTGCGCCCTGTGTAAGCCCAAAGTTTTTGATGAAAGATTTTGCCACGGGGCTGTTGTAATAGCGGTTTACCACTACTATTTTTAAAATATCCCGCTCTGTATCACTTACAAAGCAGCCATTTTCAATTTTTGGTGCCAATGACAACCTGTTGGTTATCAACTGACCATCCAATGCCTCTATCACTGGAAGCATGTCCTCCGGGCCTGCCGGATATGCAAAATCTTCTTTAGCCCGCTGACTGCAATTAAAATTGTTAATAATACCCGCTTGTTTTGCTTTTATCAGGCTGGTGCCGCCTTCGGCTACCAATTGCCCGTTGATATAAGTTTTTGCCACTTCAAAATCAATCAGGTTCTTTACGATCACAAAATCGGCCGGGTCGCCTTCCTGCAACAATCCCACTTCTAACCTGTAGTGGTTTACAGGATTGAAGCAGGCGGCCTGCAATACTTTAAATACATCAATGCCTTCTGCTACTGCCCGGGCACAAAGTTGATTGATATGACCCAGTTCCAGGCTGTCGGGGTGTTTGTCATCGCTGCAAAACATCATATTTTCATAGTGTTCGGATAGCAGGGGTATCAGCGCTTCAAAGTTCTTGGCGGCGCTGCCTTCGCGAATCAGTATTTTCATGCCTGCGTTCAGCTTGTCTAAGGCTTCTTCGGCGGTAAAACACTCATGATCCGTTCCCCCTGCGGCGGCACTTCCGGCAGGAGGTGTCAGCGCTTTGGCGTAGCGTTGTGCATCAACCCCTCTCAACCCCGGGGCGTGTCCATCTACCGGTTTCCCTAAGCGGTGGGCAGCCGCAATTTTTTGCATCACATCAGGGTCGCCAAGCAATACACCGGGAAAGTTCATCATTTCGGCCAAGTATTTTATATCGGGTCCTTGTAGCAGGGCTTCTACTTCCGTTATGCCTAAGGTAGCACCTGCTGTTTCAAAGTGGGTAGCTGGCACGCAACTGGGTGCTCCAAAATAGAACTTAAAGGGTACGGTTTTGCCATTTTCAATCATGTACCGAACTCCTTCCACCCCGCACACATTGGCAATTTCGTGCGGGTCACTCACGGTGGCCACCGTGCCGTGCACTACGGCCATGCGGGCAAACTCGGAGGGAACCAACATGCTGCTCTCGATATGTACATGTGCATCTATAAACCCCGGAATGATAAAACCGTACTGTTGCGAATTGGTGGTCGGGGGTGCCAGCTCCCGGATGGAACGAACCTTTCCATCGGTTACGCAGATTTCGGCAAAGTAAATTTTTCGTTGCCCGATGTTCACAATATGGCCTTGAACTATTGTGTCGTACATTTTTTAACTTAATAGGGTCAAATTTAAGAAGATCTTTCATTCCACTGCGTTCCATTCGGTATAAACTCCAAACAAACGCAAGTGTCATCTCGACTGCAGGGAGAGATCTCCAGAATAAAGGATAAGATCCCTCTCTTCGTTCGGAACGGCGAGGCCTCCACACTGCATCCAGTAGGGTAGAGTACCACAAAAATCATTTCTTTTGATTTTTCACCAGTTTAGGCGCCTCTTTCGGTTCGGTGCCGCGTGAAGCGCGGCAGCCTGAGGAACGAAGGCAGAAGCGAAAACAGCGCCGCTGCAGTTACGCTGCCCGCCGACGGCAGAGGCAAAAACCAATTCTTTCAGGCCCTATGAATACCCGTAGCATATTTTTATAGACCGTGTAAAAAACTACAAAAAACAGATCGTCATTTCGAATGAAGCGAAGCGGAATGAGAAATCTCCCAGATAGGTGGGAGATCCCTCACTTCGTTCGGGATGACGCCCCTAAACTTAAAAAGGTAAGGTCATTTTGAATGAAGCGAAGCGGAATGAGAAATCTCCCTGAAACAAGGAGATCCCTCTCTTCGTTCGGAACGGTGAGACCCCCACACTGCGTCCAGGAAGGTTGAGTACCATTAGAATCATTTTTACCAGTAACTGCGTTAGGCGCCTCTTTCGGTTCGGTGCCGCGTGAAGCGCGGCAGCCTGAGGAACGAAGGCAGAAGCGAAAGCAGCGCCGCTGCAGTTACGCTGCCCGCCGGCGGCAGAGGCAAAAACCTAACTTTTCAGCGTCTATGAATACCCGTAGCGTATTTTTATTGTCCATGTAAAAAAGCAAAAAAACAGATCGTCATTTTGAATGAAGCGAAGCGGAAAGAGAAATCTCCCTGAAACAAGAGGATCCCTCTCTTCGTTCGGGATGACGACCCTAAACTTAAAAAGGTAAGGTCATTTCGAATGAAGCGAAGCGGAATGAGAAATCTCCCAGATAGATGGAGATACCTCCCTGCGACAACCATCTTTTTCCACTTTTTTGTTTGCCCAAAAAAGTTGAGCAAAAAAGGGCAGCCGGAAATTATCGCAAGCTATTTCCGGCGGGAACTACTATCAGCGGTCTGCTTGGCAAATCATCT
>JBDHYK010000252.1:0-4971 GCA_039811305.1 Niabella sp. | reverse complement strand
ATCAGAAAAAACGAACAGTAATACTAAAGAAAACAAAAAATTTTTCATAGACGTCCTATTGATACCTTTAAGAAGCTTTTTTATAAGAAAAGTTGCACAAATATAATAAATGAAGGGTTATTTGCTCTCATTTTGTCTGCTTTGCCTATTTTTATACGAGCATTTCATTTTTAACTATGTCTATTGAAATCGTAGAAGTATATGGCCATGACCTTATTGGTAGTTTCTTTCCTGCCTATAAATCTTATTTTGAATAGAGACATCAATATGCTTGCCAGGTTTGTATTTTCGGCTTATGACATTTTGGCAGAACACGATCGGCTGAAGTGAGAATGAAATGAGTTGATTTCAGTTATATAAAGTAGTTATTTTCTTAAGAAAGGGCAGGCAAACGAAGAAAAATAAGTGAATTTGCCTCTATGAATTTTTTTTTAAATGATAGTATGGAGCATCCCTCAGTAGCGGTAGTGATTTTAAACTGGAATGGTAAGAGTTTTTTACAGCAGTTCTTGCCTTCTGTTTTGCAATCTACCTATCCCAATTTGAAGTTTTATGTGGCTGATAATGCATCTACTGATGGTTCTGTGAAGTTTTTGAAGGAACAATATGCCGAAGTAGAGGTAATACCGCTTTCGGAAAATTTTGGATTTGCCAAAGGGTACAATCTTGCTTTGCAACAGATTAAAACTGAGTATTTTATCTTGCTCAATTCCGATGTGAAGGTGGTTCCCCAATGGATTGAGCCGATGGTGTCTCTGTTGGCTCAGAACCCAAAAATAGCAGCCTGCCAACCCAAATTATTGTCATTTAGCAACCCGCAAAGTTTTGAATATGCGGGAGCTGCCGGTGGCTGGTTAGATGCTTTAGGGTATCCATTCTCAAGAGGAAGGGTTTTTGAAGATTGTGAAGCCGACCAGGGGCAGTACGATGATGCTTCACCCATTTTTTGGGCCAGCGGTGCTGCTTTTTTCGTCAGGGGCTCTGTTTTTCGGCAGGTAGGCGGTTTTGATCCTTATTTTTTTGCTCATCAGGAAGAAATTGACCTTTGCTGGCGTATGCAATTGGCTGGATATCAAATTTTTGCCTGCCCGCAGTCTGTAGTGTACCATGTGGGGGGCGGAACCCTGCCCAAAGGAAATTCTCTAAAAACGTTTTTGAATTATCGCAATAATATGATCCTGTTGTATAAAAATATGCGTTTTGGTAATTGGCTCATCGTTATGCTGCTAAGGTTGATGCTGGATGTTATTTCGGGTTTCCGAAGCCTGATTGCCGGGGACAAAGGGTATTTTTTAGCTGTGATTCGAGCTGTCTTTGCATTTTGGAAATGGATCTTTTCGCAAAAAAGAGATAATGTTTTCCCTGCAGATTTAAAAAGCTTTCGGCCGTTCGGTTTATACCGGGGAAGTATCGTTTGGCAATATTTTGTAAAAGGGAAAAAAAACTTCTCTGAAATTGTAGAAAAAGAATAGACTTTTTTATATCGAATCCTTATTTTTGTAACCTAATCAACTCTAAATGGAACAAAACGAATTAGACGTTCAGAAAGAACAGGAATATCAGGAGGGACTTGCGAAAAAAAATAAAAGGGACTATCGGTACAACTGGGTTTCATCTTCGCGGTTTGTTTTTTATTTAAGTGCTGCCTGCTTCATCTTATTAACCTGGGGCGGTTGTTATAAACTTTACACAAAGAGGTTTGAGAAGCCGAAGGTGCAGGTTCAGGAGAGTACGCTTTATACGCCTCAGTACAAATAATTTTTTTGAAATTATTTGTTTAAAAAGAACAAACCCCTATCTTTGCAACCCTTTAGTTCTTACAAAGAATGCGGAAGTAGCTCATTTGGTAGAGCACGACCTTGCCAAGGTCGGGGTGGCCGGTTCGAGCCCGGTCTTCCGCTCAGGTAACCCTCTCTTTGAGAGGTTTTTTTTTGAAAATACCGGTTGCCCTGGTGGTGGAACTGGTAGACACGCAGGACTTAAAATCCTGTCTGCAGCAATGCGGGTGCGGGTTCAATTCCCGCCTGGGGCACAGAAAGAGCGAAACGAGGGTTTCGCTTTTTTAATGAATAGAAGCAAAAGAATAATAGAAAGATTGTTGCTATAGAAATAATGCCATTGCGTTCCATTTTTCATTTCTCCCAAAACTTCTTTTTATCAAACTGACTTCGTATTACCAACCGTAATGACGAAGCAACCATGCCGATAATTTCACCGCTCGGAAAAAAGAGGCAGGCCGCTAAAAAAGGTTCAGGAATTGCTTTTCACCGTTTCGTTAAGCTGCGCTACAACCTGATTCACATCAATATTCCCTTCTTCCTGGCTTACCAACCGGCCATCGGGGCTAAAAACGCTGATAATATTGGAATGAGAAAAATCAATCGGAGAAATTTTTTTATACTTCATGGAAAGCACGTTGGCAAATTCCTGTGTAGCGGCTTCATTGGAGGTGAGAAATATCCATTGCGGCGCATCCATGCTGTTCGTTTTGGAAAATTCTTTTAGCCGTTTTGGTGTATCGGTTTCGGGGTCAATGGATACCAGTACTAAGGATATCTTCCCAATGTTTTTTCTTGAGATTTTGGATTCAATTGTTTTCATCTTAGATACAAGAATGGGGCAGGCTGCTTTGCAACTGGTGTAAATCATTACGATGGCTAATGTTTTCCCTTGCAGATCTTTTAACCGGAGCGAATCGCCATCCTGGTTTTTCCAGGAAGAATTCAGATAAAAGATAGAATCGGACGGAAGGGGAACTGCCTGCTTTTCTTTGTTTTTACAGGCAACAAGTACCAAAACAGCAAAAAGGAAGTAAGTAATAATTTTCATTTTGTTGTTTTTTATTGCTTTTGCTTGTTACTGGCTTGCCTCTTTGGCTGATAAGAGGAATTTGCACAATAATTTTAATTGCTTTGGGCAGAAGGGGTTAAAAACCATTCTGTTTGGGTTGAAGAAATAGCGTGTCTCTTGCACACCGGAACCCCAGATTGGCTACTGTATAGTTTGCCTTGATGGAGGTGCGCAATGCAAAACGCATAAAGGCTGCATAGTTGAGCACATCGGTGGCGGTAGTGGCGCTGCCTGCACAAAACAGGTTTTTATCATCGTATTGGCCGCTTCTCGAATCGCCGGTGGTAAGTACCGAGTTAAAGTCGTCTGTCCACTCCCAGATCAGATCGAACATATTATAAATGCCCCAGTAGTTGGGAGGGCTTTGTTTCACTGGCTGATACTGCCTGTTTTTTTGAAGATATAAATCAATAATCGCATCCGAATACTGGGGCTTGCTGCGAGCATTGGGTTCTGTAGCATCTGCCATAGCCACAAACTCCCACTCATCTAATGTGGGCAGGCGTTTGCCGATGCTTGTAGCAAACGCCTTAGCCGCAAACCATGACACATCACAAACCGGGGCATCAGGATTTGCATTTTTCGGTAAAGAAAGATCGTCAGGCCAGTTTTTTAAGTAACTGCTGTCGGCAAAAAGGCTTTTTACTTTTGATTTCTGCCATTCGGGATTGGCTATTACAAATTCCAGGTACTCTTTATTGGTTACGGCTCTTTCATCTAACAAAAAAGGAGCCACTTGAACCAAAACAGAATCAGAACCATAAAAGGGTTTATACTCCCCTCCGGGAATATAAACCATCTTTACGTTTGTTGTAATTGTCTCTTTCGATATTGGGTTTGCAATAGCCGGGGTTTCCTGATGGGGCTTGGTTGGCTGTTGTTTGCAGGCAAAAAATAACAATACCCATAGCCCCATAAATAAAACAAATTGCTTCAATTCGCTCTGTTTATTGGTTTGGCGGAGACTATTCTTTCGTTAAAACTTTAGCGTTGAAAACCTTGGGATTGGCCTCACCTGAAACTTTCAGTTTACCAATTGCCCCTTTGTTGAAAGCGCGGGATAAGGAGTGATCTACTAATACATACTCTCCGGGTACCTCGCATTTAAACTCCACGATCACAGCTCCGCCCGCAGGAATCATGGTCGTTTGCACGTTATGAGAAATGGTTGAACCTCCTTCAAGATACACTTTATCGAAAATTTCTCCAATTACGTGAAATGAAGAGGTGAGGTTGGGGCCACCATTGCCTACAAACAAACGAACCGTTTCGCCTACTTTGGCTTCCAATTGATTGGCACCCAGCAGCGAACCTTTTTTACCGTTGAAAAGCACATAATCTGGATGCTCGGCCACGGCTTTATCGTTGTCAAACTCTAAAAGTCCTTTTTTGGTTGCGGAGGCTTTTGTATAAAAATCGCCCTGCATGATGTAGAATTCTTTATCCACTTTGGGTAGTCCACCTTCAGGTTCTACCAAAATTAGGCCATACATTCCATTGCCAATATGCATGGGTACAGGAGGTGCAGCACAATGGTACACGAATAAACCAGGGTTTAACGCCTTAAAAGTAAAAGAAGTGGTTTTACCCGGTGCAGAGGAGGTAGCGGCAGCACCACCACCCGGTCCCGTAACAGCATGGAGGTCAATATTGTGAGGTAAAACGCTGTTTGCATCATTTTTTAGATTAAGCTGCACTTCATCGCCTACCCGTATTCTGATAAAACTACCGGGAACGGTATGGTTAAAAGTCCAAAACGTATAGGGGATGCTATCGGCTATAATACCTTCAGTCTCAGTAGTTTCTAGGTTGACGATCAGCTTTTTAGCTCCCCGGCTTCCTACAGGATCGGGTACCTTGGGGGCACCTGTTACAACGGCCTCTTCCGGATTACCTTCAGCAACTATGTCAATGCCCGATTTCGTGCTTCCTCCCTGATCCGGACCCAGCCGGCAGCCTGTGAGGGTTCCTATCGCAACAACCGACGCAATTAGGATGGTTTGTTTGATTTTCATAATCAAAATTTTAAAATGTTAAAAATAGTGTTGAGATGTGTTGATTTAGCTGCTAAATTAAGAAAAACGAAATGAATACTGCGGGATTTTTGAAACTCAATTTTTT
>JBDHYK010000251.1:0-4975 GCA_039811305.1 Niabella sp. | reverse complement strand
GCTGTGTGCATCCTGCACTACTCCGCGAATAATTTTCTGTGCTCCTGCTTTTCCAGGGGCTACTAACAGAATAAGGACTAATATTGCAATAGCTTTTTGCATTTGTCCGGCAAATCTAATATAGTTTTAAAATTTTACGGGGCTTAAATATATTTGCCACTTCCTAACTTTACTATAAAATAACAAAGAGGAACTATGTTGTCAATTCGTTGCTTTGAGTTCAATCCGATTTTGGAGAATACGTATGTGATTTTTAATGAGGCCGGCCAGTGCTGCATTATTGACCCCGGCTGCTATTTTGAAGAAGAACGGCAAGAGCTGAAAAAGTTTGTAGAAGAAAATAATCTGGTACCGATCTATCTGATTAATACTCATTGTCATTTAGACCATGTTTTCGGCAATAAATTCGTTAGTGAAACCTGGAACCTGCCCCTGCACCTGCACGAAATTGAAAAAATGGTTTTGAGCTTTGCACCGCAGTCTGCTCAGATGTACGGCCTGCCATTTGAAAACTATTTGGGAACCCTTAAATTTTTAAAAGAGGGTGATATTATAAATATAGGGGACAACGAGCTAAAAGTTTTGTTTACGCCGGGTCATTCGCCTGGCAGCGTTTCGTTATACTGCGAAAAAGGGGGTTTTTTAATCAGCGGCGACGTGCTATTTAGCGGTAGTATTGGACGCACCGATTTGCCCGGAGGTAGTTTTGAGCAATTGGAGGCCTCCATTAGAGAACAACTTTATACCTTGCCCGATGCAACAAAAGTGTACCCAGGCCATGGAGGAGGTACCAGCATTGGTTTTGAAAAAAAGAACAACCCTTTTGTAAGAGCCGATTAACCGCTTTGTTTGTACAAACGCCCAATTACAGGAAGTTTAACAAACTCCTTTCTTTCTATTTTTCCTACAAAAACAGTGAAGGAAAGCAGCAACAGGGTGGCCGTAGCCAGGTTGAACCAGCGATTGTCCCAAATCAATAACAAGCCCCGATGCGCACCATAAATGCTTACAATTATCACCAGGTAGGCAATTAGTTTTTTACGGGCATAAGGCACCGGAAAGTGTTTTTGTCCTAACACATAACTGGCAATCATCATGTACAAATAACAGGAAAATGTGGCAATAGCAGCTCCAAGATACTGGTATTTGGGAATAAGGATTACGTTGAGCGCAATGGTAATAGCCGCACCCACTAAGGTAATTGCAGCCCCGGTTAAGTTCTTATTGGTAAGTTTGTACCAGATGCTCAGGTTGTAATAAATACCTAAGAAAATATTGCCCATTGCCAGTATGGGTACTACATAAAGTCCCTCTACCCATAATGGCCGGTGGATGGCCAGAAAAAACCAGCCGAATGCATCAATATACAGGCTGATAAATAGAAACATAAAACAACAAACAATTACGAAAAACTTCATCACCCGTGCATAGGTTTTTGGTGAGTTTTTGTCGTTAGATTGGTTGAAAAAGAAAGGTTCTGCTGCCATTCTGAAAGCCTGGATAAAAATGGTAATCAGCACCGCCAATCGGTAAATATTGGCAAAAATACCCAATTGTGTTTTTGCTTCGTAAGGTGGCAGATCTACCACGTGCTGATAGATCAACCTGCTTAACATATCGTTTACCATGCCACCCATACCCACAATAATCAGCGGGTACGCATACTGCATGATTTCTTTCCAAAGCTTCCTGTCAAATCTAAAACGGATTTGAGCAAACTCGCCGTACAGTAATAAGAAGGTAACAATTGCTCCCGCCAGGTTTCCGATAAGATAGTATCCGGCGCCGATCTGGCTGCTGTAAACGAATTTCATAGAACTGCCGGGATGGGCCTGAAGGTATTTGGGAAGTAGTGCCAAAAACACCAGCACTACAAGGACGTTAATGACAACGGAGGCCATTTTGGCAAAAGCGTATTTCCGCGGGCGGTTTTCCTGGCGCAGTTTGGCAAACGCAAGGGTACAAAGTGTGTCAAAGAAAATAATCCCGATCATATAATAGGCAAACTCGGGGTTTTCCTCTAAGCTTGCCCAACGGATGATTTTTTGGCTCGCCAAAAACAGCAATCCGGTGAAAACAAGGGTGGAAAGGAGCAACGACAGTGATAACGTGTTGTAAACTTTATTCTTATCTCTGTTTTGCGTGAACCGGAAATAGGCCGTTTCTAATCCGTAAGTAAATAACACATTTAAAAAAGGGATAATGGCGTAAACCTGGGTAAGATCGGCGGTTTTTGCCGGTTGGGCAAAAATCAACGGAAGCGAAAGATTCATGATATAGCCCAGAAATCGGCTGGTTATGGTCGGAACCCCATACCAAAGTGTTTGCCCTCCCAGTTTTTTTATACTGCTCAAAACTGCCTGTTTAAGTGGCAAAATTAAGGTTTGCAGACATAACAGCTGGTTTATTCTGCCAGAGCTACTGATTTTGGTGTAGTTTTTGTAGCTGTCGGTACAACTTTTTACCTTTGCGAAGAGTCCTTAATTAATAAGGCAGCACCAAAAAATGAACTGCTGCATTTTTTTTATTAAACTGATACAATATGAAACAATTTTTGCTGTTAGGAATTATGATGGTTGGCTTCTCACTCATTGGAAAGGCACAGCCCTATGAAACGAAGTTGAAAGTGAAAAAAATAGAACAACCTGCAATTGCCATGGATTACAGTTTTTCGGAGGAAGCGGTTGAAAATGCATTAAAGGCCAAAATGGCCGACAAAAGGGTAAAAGGCGGCAAAAGCAAAGGCCTTTATTTGTATAAAGCGGCCGTGCTGGATGAAGTAACGGCTACGCCACTTGATTATTCGTTTAAAACGGAAGAAAAAGGGAAAAAAGGAAAAGAAACCACCACTCTGTACATGATTATGGAGGGCGATAATGCAATAAGTGTGAATCCTGCATTGATTAGCGCGAATGCAAAAAGTTTTCTACAGAATCTGGTCGGCAATGTGGAACAAAGTGACTTGGTGCTACAGATCAAAAAGCAGGAAGAAATTTTAGTGAAAGAAGAAAAGCGATTGAAGAATCTGAAAGATGACCACAGTTCGCTGGAAAAGAAACTGAAAGAAAACGAAAGCGATCAGGAAAAACAGCAAAGAGTTATCAACTCTCAAAAAATGATTCTGGACGATTTAAAAGCAAAACAGCGCTAATCCACATAGATCTACTATCTACCCTGGGGGTGTTGCGTATAACAAAATTAAAAAAGAGGCTGCCGTTACGAGCAGCCTCTTTACTATGAAAGAAGGTATAAATGCGATTTAGGGGAATATACCCAATTGGTTATAAGTAGTGGCCACTTTATTAATGGCTACAATGTAGGCGGCCGTTCGCATATTGGGTATTTCGGAATTGCTTTTCCAGGTTGCCATTATTTCTCTGGTGGCATTGATCATGGTTTCTTCCAAACCACTGTGTACCAGGTCTATTTCATCAGCGCCGTGGCGTAAAAACTCCCTGCTTTTTGTGTCAACCGTTTTACCCGTAAGTTCTTCAATTTCTTCTAAAATTTTTTCATTTACGGATGCCGTGAATCTTTTTTCCATTCTACCATATCGCACGTGGCTAAGGTTTTTCAACCATTCAAAGTAGGAAACGGTTACACCGCCTGCGTTCAGGTACATATCCGGCACAATTAAAATACCTTTTGTTGCCAATATATCATCTGCTTCGGGTGTTAATGGGCCATTGGCGGCTTCGCCTACAATTTTTGCTTTTACACGTGGGGCATTCTCACCGTTGATTACGTTTTCCAATGCTGCCGGAATTAGCAGGTCACATTCCATTTCCAGCGCATCGCCGGTTTGTGCCAGGTTGGTTGCACCCGGAAAGTTGAGAATAGAACCTGTGCTTTTTCTATGTGCTACCACGGCATCTACATCCAAGCCCGATTCATTAGTTATCGCACCTTCATATTCGGCTAAGGCGATTATTTTGGCACCTGCATTTTGAAAGAATTTTGCCGTGTGGTAGCCCACATTTCCCAATCCCTGTACAATCACTCTTTTACCTTCTACTCCTACAGTCATACCGCGGGGTTCCATTTGGTCGGCCATATTGCACACTTCTCTTAGCCCAAAAAATACTCCCAGGCCAGTAGCTTCCCTACGGCCATTTACGCCTCCCTGAGAAACGGGTTTACCGGTTACACAACCAGCCGCATCAATATTTTCGGGGTGCATAGCAATGTAGGTATCTACAATCCAGGCCATTTCTCTTTCACCGGAGCCATAATCGGGTGCGGGCACATCGGTAGCGGGTCCTATAAAACTCTTTTTTATGAGTTCCGATGTATAGCGACGGGTAATTTTTTCCAACTCGTACACGGTGTACTTTTTAGGGTCAATTTTAATGCCACCCTTCCCACCGCCAAACGGCACGTCCACTATGGCGCATTTATAGGTCATTAGCGCTGCCAGTGCCATTACTTCGTCCTGGTTCACGTTCATAGCATAGCGAATACCTCCTTTACAAGGTGTTTTATGATGGGAGTGTTGTACCCGGTAGGCTTCAATTACCTCAATGGTTCCATCTTCTCGTTTCAAAGGGAAACGCATTCTGTAAACCGCATTACAGGCTTTAATTTGTTCCAGCAAGCCCTTGTCCCAGTTTGTAAATTTGGCGGCTTTATCAAAGTTTTTTTCAACTGATTCGAAGAAATTGTACTCTGTTGTCATAAAATTGTTTTTTCAAATGAGCAATGTTTTTTACTATTTATTATTGAAAAGAATTTATTTTTCCAATTTTCGTATTTTTTTTTCAATACGGATCAGGTATAAAATCAGCCCCAGAAAGATGACGAGGATTACAGCAATTACCACGTAAATGCGGCCGTTGCTGCGGAGCAGATTATCCAGCCCCTGTGCCTGTGCCAAAATGGGGGTCATGAATAGAAGTATCGCCGCAATCGAAAAAATTTTCATTTTATAAGATGTTTGTGCTTAATAATGTCAATTCGGTTTTTTAAAGATGTAATC
>JBDHYK010000250.1:0-4975 GCA_039811305.1 Niabella sp. | reverse complement strand
AGCATGCAAAGGATACAAGCCGGAAGAACACAGGCAGACCTGTATGAGACTTTAGAAAACCTACAGTCTGTGCGAAATAATTATTTAAAGGCCTTTGAACAGCTCCGGCATCAGGAAAACATATTTGTAACAAATGGAGACCAACCCATAGAAGCGCTGGCTGCTACAATCTGGGAAAATGTGTCTGATCTTTTAAACCCGTTGTAATAGCTTTAAAATACGTTTTGCGCCTGTTTAGTTTTAGCTTTCAAAACCCACTCGCTGCCACCCCAAAACCACAGTAATGAACACCCAATAAACTTTAAAACCCCATAACAACACATTTGTCAACAATGGCTTAAACCGAACCGCCGCCAAACAAATCTGTTTACAGGAACAAAGATAACTGGGCGGCGCTTCGTTTAAGCCTTATATGTTAGTGGCATGTGGCTTTCTGTCGTCCGCTCTCTGCCGTGTTTGGTCGTGTGTCTGCTGAAAAAATAAAAAAGGAAAGGAAGGAAAAAGTTTTGCCTTTGTTGGATCGGAAAAAAGCAAGCTCTTTACGCATTTTTTGTTGGCTTTGTACGATTGCTAAAATGCGTAATGTGCTTGCTTGAGCGTTGGCTCTTACTTCACTTCCTCCACTACACGATGCACAAAATTGGATGTTCGGTGTTTGATGAGCCATTGTCCGTTTTGCTTTTCCAATTCGTCTTTGTAAATAGTGAACATTTGGGTTTTCATTTCTTTTCCGTCTTGTTTTCCAATCAAAATGACTTGGCAATACGAAGTGGTTTTTGCTGTGTTTTCGGTTAGTTCATCAATGGTTTGTTGCCCGTTTTGATGATAGATGGTGTGAAAGTTTGAAAGGAAACTTGAAAACGTCTGTTTCAATTGTTCCCTGCCTTTCAGCGATGAGGTTTGTTGACCGTCAGCGTGGGATTCTACCACACCGTCTTCGGTAAAAAGCAAGACTTGTTTGTCAATTTCTTTGGTGTCGGCAAGGTTAGAGAAAACATCTACTACTTGCTTGATTGCCATTTTGTCTTCGATAATGGCGATGCGTTGTTCTATGTTTTGAGTGTTCATTTTTTGAGCGTTTATTGTATTTGAAAATAATAAAGATATTAAAATTAGTGTTGTTGTTTTCATTGTATAAATTGTTTTATAGATTTTCAAAAACAGATTTTTTATCTCTGAAACCAATAGTTGGAATGGCTTCCAAAGAAGTTCTGAATTCCTTTAATTCGGCATTGGTAAAATTCACATTCAATGCTCCGTTGTTTTCCGTTAAATGATTGATGTTGGTTGTACCGGGAATTGGAATAATAAACGGTTTTTGAGCCACTAACCAAGCCAATGCAATTTGTGCCGGTGTAGCATTTTTCTTTAATGCCCATTCTTTGGCTAATTCTGTTACTTTTAAATTGGCTTTTAAGGCTTCCGTAGTGAAATAGGGAACGCCTGCTCTGCGATATTCTGTTTCGGGAATGTAGTTTTCATCAAACCTTCCTGTCAGCATACCACGACAAACGGGACCCCAGGGTACAAAAGCAATATTGAGTTCTTCGCATAATGGTAAAATATCGTATTCCATTACTCGCTCCAACATAGAATACTCGCTTTGTAAAGCTGCAATTGGTTGTATGGTGTGTGCTTTTCTAATGGTTTCGGGTGAAACTTCCGATAAACCAAAATTTCTGGCTTTCCCTTCTTTAATCAAATCTTTTACCGTTTCTGCAATTTCTTCAATCTGCACATTCGGATCCATTCTATGTAAATACAACAAATCAATGGTGTCTGTTTGTAAGCGTTTCAACATTCCTTCAACCGCTTGCTTGATGTGTTGTGGCTTACTATTTCTACCTGTGGTACTGTTTCCATTGAAATCAAATCCAAACTTGGAAGCGATGCTTACCTTTTTTCTGAAAGGTTTTAATGCTTCCCCAACAATTTCTTCACTGAAAAATGGACCGTACACTTCGGCAGTATCAAAAAAATCAACGCCATTATCATACGCCTGACGAATTAGTTTTACCATTTCAGCTTTGTCTTGTCGTGGATTATACACACCTGCCATACTCATACAGCCCAATCCAATAGCCGATACTTTCAATGAACCAATTTTACGTTTCTTTTTGTTGGAATGTGAAATATTAAGCTCATTGAGTTTTTCATTTCTGTTGCCGGTAAATGAAAAAAGTCCCATACTTCCCAAAAGTAAACCTCCCGAAAGCAATGCACTGTTTTGCAGAAAATCTCTGCGATTGATATTTTTTTCCATAGTCATTTATTTTTTTCTTAATGGAGTTTTTCCGTTTGTTCCTTTGGAGCTTGTACCGAAATTTACACCAATGTCGTGGGCTTCTTTCAGCATTTCAGGAGCACGACTTCCGTAAATGGTTTCTTTGGCAAAAGCATCTTCCAAAGTTTTCATATCTTCCAAAGTGAGTTGAACATTTACCGAAGCATTATTTTCATCGAGATGATTTAAGTTGATAGTTCCCGGAATTGGAACGATAAACGGTTTTTTCGCCAATAACCAGGCAAGACTGATTTGAATAGGTGTTGCATTTTTTTCGTGTGCCATTTTTTGGAGAATGTTCACAATCGGACGGTTTCGCATCATATTTTCATCGGTAAAACGAGGAAACTGTGCCGTTACTCGCAAATCGTTATCACGGAACGGAAAACCTTGTGCAAACTGCCCTGACAGATAACCCATACCAAGCGGACTCCAAGGAACAAGACCAATTCCTAATTCTTCGCAAGTTGCCAATACTTCGTTTTCAGGGTCTCTTGTCCAAAAAGAATATTCGTTTTGAACGGCTGTTACCTCAAATTCTTTATGTGCCCTGCGAATGGTTGCTTCGCCTGCTTCGGATAAGCCAAAGTGTTTTACTTTTCCTTCTTTTACCAAATCGGCAACGGCACCTGCCACATCTTCAATCGGAACATTCGGGTCAACACGATGTTGGTACAATAGGTCGATATGGTCGGTTTGCAAGCGTTTCAACATTCGTTCCACTACCGATTTTATATGTTTGGGTTGGCTTTTCAGTCCGCCTCTAACTCCTGAATTTGGGTCAATATCAAAACCGAATTTTGTGGCAATCACGACTTCGTTTCGATATGATTTTAAGGCTTCGCCAACAATTTCTTCACTATAAAAAGGTCCGTAAATTTCTGCGGTATCAAAAAAGTGAATACCACTTTCATAGGCTCTTTGGATTAATTGAATAGCATCTTTTTTTGAAGTTGGACCACCATAAGCCCAAGCGATATTCATACAGCCGTAACCAAGTTCGGTTACTTCTAATTGGCCTAATTTTCTTTTTTTCATCTCTGAATTTAATTTTTGAGTGTTGTTTGCTTTTGTTTGATTACTTAATGATGTAGTCGAAGCCAACATTGAACCTCCAAAAGCTAATCCTGCTCCTGCCAATGCCGATTTTACAAGAAAATCTCTTCTGTTGTTTTGATTATTCGTTTCCATAATTTTTAATTTTTTGATACCACAAAGTTCGATAGAGAAAATAGATAAATTATGACATATAGTACAGTAATACTTTCACATATTTCTGTATTTTTGCTGAATTAGTTGAAAAAGAACATGTCAATGGGAAAAATGAAAGACATCATCGTTGTAGAACAGCTAAAAGACGAATTAGTGCCGAAAGATTTTATGAAATCTTATTTCACGCATATTCTTTGCAGTGGAGGAAAAGGGCAGTTTCGTTTGGATAAAAAGGATTATGTTATCGAAAAAAACGACATTGTTATTTTATTGCCTAATCAGGAAATTCAAGATTTACAATTTTCTCCAAAGTTTAAAGCAACATTTTTTTTGGTATCGTTTGATTTATTGAGTAAAAACAATCCGAATATTGGTTGGGGAATAAAAGGGTATATGTTTTCCAAAGCAAACCCTGTCGTTAATTTGGAAAAGGAAGTTGCTGAGCAACGCAGGAAAGATTTCTATTTGTTAAAAGAAAAATACGATGACGCCAATCACCGATTTAGAAATGAAATAGTCAATCATTATTTACAAATATTTGTAATGGAGATGTGGAATGTGTTTGCCGATAAAATGGAGCAGAAAACACAAAATAATGATATTGCTTCTTTGTTTCAGCGGTTTTTAAGTTATGTTGAAATTCATTGTATGGAACATCGGGAAGTGGAATTTTATGCAGAACAATTATTCATTACGCCCAAATATCTTTCAGAAGTTTGTAAAAAGAACAGTGGAAAATCTGCTTCAGAATGGATACAGAATTATGCCACTTCAAGACTGATTTTGTTGCTTCGCAACGACCGTTTAACCTTTACTGAAATTGCCGATTCGATGCATTTTTCGAGTATGTCATTTTTCAGTCGCTATGTAAAAAAGATGTTGGGTGTTTCGCCAAGTGAGTATAGAAACTCATTGTCATAGCAAGTAAATATTAGGGAATGAATTATTGTGCTTTTGTTCTGCTATTTCCAAAGTGTTTGGGTGGTGGGTGGGCTTGGCTCTTTTGGTTTTGCGAAGCATTGGTTTTGAGTATCGGGCAAAACCAAATGTGCCAAAGGGGCTGGCTCAAAATTTTTTCCTTGTGCGGTTTGGCTTTTTTATTTTTTCCGTGTCGTTCAGTTTCGTTTAGTCGGGTGTCTGCCTGTCGGTTGGGGTGGTCCTGCCATTGCCACTAACGGTAAACGGCTTGGCGATGTGGCGGTATTTGAAAATCATCAGACCGAACCGAAGCCGAATAGAATTACTAATGATGAAGATAAGTACAAAAGCTCAATAGTAAAAGTCCAGCCCGGACTGCTGCTCAATAGCGAACAAAAAGTTGAGAATTTATTCGTCGCCCCGCCATATAGCCAAACCGAATGTTGAACAAAAGCTTCGCTAGCCATTCCAAGTTCAAATATACAAAATAGATATTCAAATGTTATAATAAAAAAAGTATTATGACATTTAAAAAGAAAGGTGAATATTACACCACCATCG
>JBDHYK010000249.1:0-4982 GCA_039811305.1 Niabella sp. | reverse complement strand
CTGTTTGGCATGTAAGGCTACGGATGCACTCTTCTAAGTAGATCGCCTCTTTATAGGCAGGAATAACAAAACTATGCTTCAACATACGATCAAATTACGGTCAATGTCGTTCGGAAACGCTACAATAACCTAAAAATTACTTTACCATCAAGCTGATGCCTACCATAATTATTGCAGCACCTACCAATTGTTGCACACTCAGCCTTTCGCTTAAAAAATAATAGTTGGCAATCAATATAAATATTAGTGAAATAAGGGTAGCTAAGGTTGTAATTGAAGTGGAGGCGCCCGCCAGTTTTGGAATCTTTAGCAAAGAATTATTAATCATGATAAAACTAACCCGCGCAAAAACCGCAAAAATCATGGCGATTATAAATCTCCAATCCGTAACGAGCCTGAACATACCGGCAGGGGTAAAAATATTACCCGATATTAAAGATCTTTCGCCAACAAGGGTAATAGAAACCGTGTTGCTAATGCAATAGATCACTAACCACAAAATAAATAACCCCATTTCTATACCATTCTATCTTAAAAAGCTCAAAGATAAATTAATAGCCGTTACTATAAACCGGAGTTTTTTATGGCAAAAAACCGTAAGATAGAAAATTTGTGACCTCGCCAGGAATCGAACCTGGATCAGAAGCTCCGGAAACTTCTGTACTATCCATTGTACTACGAGGCCTGTTACCCTGCATGCTGCAACAGCCCGGCTGCATTAGCTGCAAATATTTTAACAGCAATAGCCAGCAATATTACACCAAAAAATTTTCTTATTGCAATCAATCCGTTTTTTCCCAAAAGTTTTGATATGGTACTCAGGGATTTTAACACAATATATATAATTATCAGATTGATTATAATAGCAATAAGAAGGGTTGTTTCAAAATAATTTGCCTTCAGGGACATAATGGTTGTTAGGGTGCCCGACCCGGCAATTAGCGGAAAGGCCAGGGGTACCACGGTTGCTGCTTTCAGATCGCCCTCCGACTTAAAAAACTCAATCCCTAAAACCATTTCGAGCCCCAAAATAAAAATCACGATAGAACCCCCAACGGCAAATGACTTTACATCTAATCCTAAAACATTTAAAATAGAATTGCCCAGATACAAAAAAAGAATCATAAACAGCCCTGCAATGATAGTCACCCTTAGCTCTTTTATACCCCCTACCTTGTTCTTTATCGAAATTAATATTGGGATGGATCCAATGATATCTATGATGGCAAAAAGTGTAAAAGTTACCGTCAGTATTGATTTGTAGTCCAGATCCGCCATATCTCGTTTTTTGCAGCGCAAAGGTATGTCAATATGCTGATATTAAGATCTTTATCATTTACAAAACCCAAAAATGAAACTTCAGCATGAACCTGCCTGCTGCCCCTAAAGCCAGTACCGGCAAACCAAAAAGTGCGCAGCCGCTACTCCCGGTTTTTCTTTTTCAGATGTTCAAGACAGCTCCTGCACAAGCAATCCTGGTATTGATGTGCTATAAGTTGCTTTTCGCTTTCCGTCAATTCAATGCCATAGCACTGGCATTTTAGTACATCGCCCGTTTTGCAAATAAAATCCTGCCCACAGGCGGGACAGGATTTTGCTTCGTGCTTTTGATACTGAGTTGTGTTCACTTTAAGGCATTAGTTTTACAAATTCCAGCGCAGACCCAGGCTAAAATTTCGTTTTAAAGTGGAATAACCATATACTTCATAATATTCCTTGTTTAAAAGGTTATTTACCTGACCAAATACGTTGATTTTATCCTTAAGAAGACTGTATTGTGCATAAAAATTCCATAACGTATAGGGATCGAGCTGTACGGTTGAGGATTGATAGGTAACGGGGTCGAAATACAGGTCGTTCCGTTTACCCAAAACCTGCAGGTGGCTGCTCACAAAGAAAGAGGAGGAAACCTGGTAGTTTAGGGTCAAACCGCCCGAATGCTTGGGTCGTCGCAGAAGATTGTTGTAGGTGGTATCTTTTCCGCCCGCAGAGGCGGTTACCTTTCCGGTTACATAGCTATAAAAGAGCTTTGCCTGTAGGGAAGGCAATAATTGCAGCTTCGACTCAAATTCCCATCCATGATCTTTTTGCCGATTATAATTTATATAACTAAACTTAGGTCCATAGGTGATCACGTCTTTGGTATTTCTTGAAAAGTACACAGCCCGGGATTCCCATTTTCCGCAGGGGGATTTAAAATCAAGGCCAGCTTCGAGGGTTTGCGAACTTTCTGGTTTTAAGTCAGGATTAGGCCCCCATTGACCGTAAAGCTCTGATAAAGAAGGTGCCCGAAAAGCGGTACCAAAGTTTACAAACAGTTTTAAGCTCTCATGAAGCAGATAGGATGGATTGATGCTATACGTGAAATTATTCCCATATTTAGAATGAAGGTTCAGCCGGCTGCCAGCCTCCAGGTAAAACCCACCCAGGTTTTTCAAAAACACGGAAAAATAAGGACTGGTAATTTGTACGCTTGTATCCTTAGTAGTTGGGTTCGGGTTTTTCATTTGAGTTCGGTCAAAACGCAAGCCAGCTAAGGCTTGAAACTGTTTGGCAAAATTGTAATGCGAGAACACCTCTGCTGTTTTCTTATCTCCTGCATAATTGTCAAAACTGTAATTCCTTTTTACTTCATCATAGGTGTAAAGGCCGGTTATACTACCCCTGGCATGGTTGTAAACTGCCTGGGTTCCGGTAGCTAACAAACTGGCGCTGTAGGGGTTAGCAGCCGGTTGAAAGGCACCGTCTGCAATAAAACCCTTATAATGGGAGTATCGGAAAAAAGGTTTTATATAAAGATTTTCAGCCACCCGGCCGCTCAGATCCACACTCAGGGCATTGTTCAGCAAACCATTTTTAACCCCTTTGTTCAGTGTGTCTGCCGCTTCAGAAATGCCATCGGTTTCATGATGCACAAAGCCGATATTGTAGGAAGTTCCGTTAAGGTTTCCGCCAAGCCCGGCGTTTGCTTTTAAGGTTTGAAGAGAGCCATAAGAAACACCTCCATAAAAATCAGCAGTTTTTCTACCCGTATTCTTCGTAATGATGTTGATAACGCCTGCAACTGCATCGGTACCGTATAAAACACTTTGTGCTCCTTTCACAATTTCAATACGTTCAATTTGTTCTAAGGGAATCATTCTCAGATCAAAAGCACCTCCCACCCCGCTTGGATCCGCTACGGGAACCCCATTCATGAGGATCAGCGTATAACCATAATTGGCCCCACGCAAATACACGGTTTTATCCTTTCCCATGTTGCTGTTGGCTCCGTTTATTATAATGCCGGTTTGTTCGTTGAGGACTTGTACCAGATCTTTACTGCCTTGTTTGCTTAGTTCATCTGCCGTAAGCACACTAACAACTTTGCCGGTTTCTTTTAATTTTTTCGAAAAACGGGTAGCGGTTACGGTTACTTCTTCCAGGTTTTTTGGATCCTGGGTTTCCTGGGCATGTAGCGTGCTGATACAAAGAACAGCAGCCACAAAAAAAATTCTTCTTTTCATGTTTCAAAAGATTTTAAGTGACTGCCTTCGGTAAAGAGATAAGAAAGAGTTTTAAACCCTGCAATTAGCGGTACCTGTTTAAAAACATATTTCATATCACACTTTTCTCCCGAAAGCTGAATATGTTATTTCCCGAAAAATTTCGGTATCAGGCAGGTCTTCTGGCTCGGCCCGTCTCATTTTCCTTCCCTTCAACTTTGAAAGTGGCGTTGGATGAGACCTTTTAAAACCCTTTTTGAAAAGGTTTGGTGGACCCTACAGCTACGGGGATAGCGCCGGCATCGCACCGGACTTCCCTTTTAATGACTTACGTCAACCCGATTGGGCGCAAAACTAAGGATTTGGGTATAAAGAACATTAGATTTTAATAAGTTTTTAATTTCATGAAGAGCATAAATTAGTAGGGCATGCCTTAATTTTGTCCAAAATGCTAAAAAACAAGAAAATAGTATTAGGGATAACCGGCAGTATTGCTGCCTACAAATCGGTTCATTTAACCCGCCTTTTGGTAAAACAAGGTGCCGATGTAAAAGTAGTGATGACGGGGGCTGCCAAAGACTTTGTTTCTCCGCTTGCCCTTTCCACCCTGTCAAAAAATGAAGTACTTACCGATCTGTTTGCTGCAAACACCTGGGCCAACCACGTACAATTAGGAAGATGGGCCGATGCGATGGTTATTGCGCCGCTAAGCTGCAACACACTTGCTAAAATGGCACAGGGGCTGTGCGATAATCTGTTACTATCGGTATATCTTGCGGCAACCTGCCCTGTAATTACTGCCCCAGCCATGGACGAAGATATGTGGGCACACCCCACCACTAAAAATAATATTAAAACCCTTACAAGTTTTGGCAACCACGTAATACTGCCTAAGCACGGAGAACTTGCCAGTGGCCTGATTGGAGAGGGCAGAATGGAAGAGCCTGAAAACATTGTTGCCTACCTTAAAGATTTTTTTTCGGCAGCGGAAATCAAAGACCTGGCAGGGAAAAAAGTACTGATTACTGCCGGCCCAACCTATGAGGCGCTGGATCCGGTACGATTTATTGGCAACCATTCCTCCGGCAAGATGGGCATTGCCCTTGCCAAAGAGTGCTGCCACCGTGGTGCCAATGTAGTGCTGGTTCTTGGCCCTACCTCCTTTCAGGACGATTTTTCAGGAATGACCCTAATACGGGTGAGTTCCAGCGACGAAATGTATGCTGCCTGCCACGATCATTTTAAAAATACCGATCTTGCACTAATGGCCGCCGCCGTAGCGGATTATAAACCCGAAACTTTAAGCCTGACAAAAATTAAAAAATCGGAAGAGCCCAATGCTCCTGAATTAAAATTAGTGAAAACAAAAGATATCTTGAAAAGCCTGGGAGACATTAAACAACCTCATCAAATACTCTTAGGATTTGCCTTAGAAACCGACAATGAAAAAAACAACGCTCTGGAAAAGCTTTACAAAAAGAATGCGGATTTTATAGT
>JBDHYK010000248.1:0-4999 GCA_039811305.1 Niabella sp. | reverse complement strand
TGGTACCCTGCGGTTGATTAGTGGCACCCTGGCGTAGGCTCCTTTTAAATGTTGGTACCGTTCATCCGTTGGATTTACGCAAATAGCAGTATCGCCCAGAATCGTTTCAGGGCGGGTGGTGGCCACCGTAATGAAGTCGTTCAGCCCGTCTAATGGGTAGCGAACATAGTACAGTTTGCTTTGCACCTCTTTGTATTCCACTTCTTCATCGCTAAGTGCTGTTTTCGCTACAGGATCCCAGTTAATCATACGGGCACCCCGGTAAATAAGTCCTTTTTTGTGCAGGTTTACAAATACTTTGATCACCGCTTTGTAGTAGTCGTCATCCATCGTAAAGGTAACCCTGTCCCAGTCCACGCTACATCCTAAGCGTTCGATCTGGTTGTAAATGATGCCGCCATATTTCTCCTTCCATTCAAAAGCATATTTTAAAAACTGCTCTCGGGTGAGGGTGTTCTTTTCAATTCCTTTTTCCTCTTTGAGCATCTGCACTACTTTGGCTTCCGTGGCGATTGAGGCGTGGTCGCTTCCGGGCACCCAACAGGCATTATAACCACTCATGCGGGCGTGGCGTACCAGAATGTCCTGCACGGTTTCGTTGAGTGTGTGCCCCATGTGCAACACTCCGGTTACGTTCGGCGGAGGGATCACCACTGTAAAGGGTTCTCTGTGATCCGGGGTGCTTTTAAAATATTGTTTTTCCTTCCAGTATGCTGTCCATTTTGCTTCAATTGCAGCAGGTTCAAAGTTTTTTGTTAATTCCATAAGGGTGCAAAAATAACCTAATTTGACAATTTTCTATTTCAGTATTATTGGTATAGGCATTGTTTCAAATTAAAACACTTCTTACAGACGATCGCTAAGTATTGCCTCAGCCTACTCTCGGGTGCCGAAAGTTTACTTCCTGCATCCGGGGTTGAGGGTGTGATAAATCCAAGGCCGTTCAACAGTCGCGTAGTGCCAACGGGTCTATTCAGTGATGCCCATTAGCAATCCTGAGAGGTTCCAGCCACTATAGCTGCTGCCTTCTGGTTTTCCCATAGGGATCGCTACTTTTAATTCGTGGTTTCCGGCTTTCAGATTGCCCAAAGGAATATAGATTGGGTTGGTGCTAGTACCCGGGCACCAATTGCTCCGGCTTAAATCCGAAGAGGACAGCCCATTTCCAAAATTTCCGGAAACAGGGTTTAGGTTGCGATAGGTAACACAATCGCTTCTCCAGGGAATGAACGAGAATATTTTTTCATCGTTTAAAAAAAGGGTATTTAATTTGGGTAAAAACTCGTCGCCGTTGCCCCAGCCGCCCCAGCCGGTACTTACATAGCGCAGGTAGGCGTTTTTCAAGGGTTGTTCCAGGGTAAAGTTTACTTTTAATGAGTCCTGATCAAACATATCGCCCACACTTTGGCCGATGGTTTCGGCAACATTGGTGGTGTTGAAAAGCATTTTAAAGAAATTGTTGCCACCGGCAATTACGTTTTTATCATCGCTGCCCGGGTATATTTTTAAATCTAAGCTGGCAATATGCCCGGCGTTATAATTGCCGATTGACATCATAATATACACTTCTTTGCCACTTAGTGCCGATTTCAGATCAGAAATATCCTGCGAGTAACTTGCCGAATCGGGCCAGTGGTACCCGGCAATTTGCGATTGCGTATTATAGGCTCCCACTCCAAAAGGCGTGAAAAAGCGCATCAGTTCAAAGGGTACCGTAAAGCCCTTTTGGGAAACCATTGCTTTATAGTCTTTCCCGTTGCGGGCGCTATACGAAGGCAGGCCGGTGAGGCTATTTTGCTGGTAGGCCCTGATCAAAGGTTCTCCCTCCGCAACCGGAATAACAAAAACACAGCCTGTTCGGTCGTAGGCATCTCCGTTAGAGCGTTGGGTTACGGTAATGAAGATACCCTCATTTTTCCTGAACTCAGGTAGCTTTATTTTTTTTAAAAGTATATTTCCCATGCCGTAGTGGTAGGTTTCATCGTATTTTTCAGGGTACACTTTTGGGTATTTATCTGAAAAATTGATGGTGTCGTTTTTAAAAATAGAGAGGGTGGTAAACCGGCTGTCAATTAATGCCCGGGTAAAGGCTGCCTGGCTTTTTAAGAAACTGGTTGCCGTGGGAACGGTAAGTTTCTTGCCTTCATAGCTGCCTTCTTTCATTTCTATGGCTTCGGTTACGCGGTTGCCATTAACAATTACTTTTAGCACTGTGCCCAATTGAGGCAGGTAGTTGATGGCAGGAGAACCTTTTATTTTTTGGTTTTCATTGTAAAAAATATCAATCGTATTGGAATTGGCGATAAAAGTTGCTTTTTTGCAGGTTACACCACAAATCGTTTCGGTAATATCGCTTTTCTTTAGAGTAGGATTGTCTTTAAACGGACTGGCAAAAGCCAGGTATTCGCCTTTATTATTAACGAACTGTTCCGTTTGTTTTTTATTGTAATTTATGAAACTCAATTCTTTACTATTGCCCGATGCCTGTGGTTGTGCAATGCCATTGTCGAACAACAGCACATTTTTAAAAGGAGCTTCTTTACCGTTCGTTACGTTTCTATATATGATATATCCTTTTTGCCCAAAAACCAAAACCGGGGTCATCATTGCCAGAAAGAGCATCAACTGTTTCATAAAAAAATATTTTGTGAATAATAGTGCAAAAATACTCATAAACACTGGAATAAATGGCTGAAAACAGGTTTAAACTGGTAGCCGAAACTGTTTGCTTTACCCTTGTATTAGGAGGCTTGCCAATACTGGGGTTTAAAACAGATTTTGAAAATAGGAAGCCGCTTTTAACATTCTGCTTCCATACCAGCTAAACATTTCTCCATCCACAACTCTTACTTGGGATGTAGCGACCTGAGCCTGCAATTCGTCTGCATGTTTTTGTTGAAAGGGGTAGGGTTCGGTGGAAAGCAAAATAAAATTGGGGTTTATTTGGTTTAGTTCATCAAGGGTTACGGCAGGATATCTTTTTCGGTTGGCAAAAACGTTGTCAAAACCCGCTTTTTGCATCATGGAGTGTATGAAAGTGTCGCCTCCTACCGTCATAAAGGGGTGTTGCCATATTAAATAAGCACCGGTTCGGGCTTTTTTAATTTGAAGGGCTGAAAAATTTTGTAGGATAGCATGAACGATGTTCGCGGCTTGTTCTTTTTTGTTTACTAAGGTTCCAATGGTTTCGATCATTTTAAGGCCTTCATCAAAGTTGGTAACATCGGTAAGTAGAATCTGAAAATCAGCTAACTGCTCTATTTGTTCTTTTACGTTCTCTTCTTTGCCTGCAAGGATCCAGTCGGGTTGCAGGGATCGAATGTGCTCGATATGAATATTTTTTGGTCCGCCAATTCTTGTTTTTGTACGGTGCCACTGATCCGGACGAACGCAAAACTTGGTAATGCCCACTACTTCTTCTCTCAAGCCCAGGTCGTAAAGCAGTTCTGTGATAGACGGTACCAGCGAAACAATTTTCATGAATAAATTAATTATTGTTTTTAGTTAGAAAATGCCCCCTCGTTGGCTGGCCGCGAATACCCGTATAGAGGTTTCACCGTGTTTGAAAAGGATCTGATTTTCTCTGCTAATGGGGAATCTCAGGTTTTTTCAGATCTTTCAAGCAGTTCATTGCCTCCAGATCTTTGTTCTCAGGTGGTGGCTTTCTCGCCTCTGTAAATGCAACAAATACCTGCCGATAATGGCTTATAAGAGGTGTTGATAAATCCGGCCGAGTTTAGTAAAGTTACAAAATCTTCACGCTCTGGAAAGGCTTTCGCCGATTCGTTCAGGTACAGGTAGGCCTCTTTATCTTTTGAAAACATTTTTGCAAACTGTGGGGCTATTATTTTCATATAAAACCTGTAAACGGGTTTAAACAAGCCAGCTCGGGGTTGAGAAAACTCTAAAATCATGAGCTGGCCGCCTTGCGTTAGCACGCGGTGAATTTCGGAAAGGCCTTTTTCAAGGTTTTCAAAATTTCGAACTCCAAAAGCAGCCATGACCGCGTCAAAGCTGTTATTGGCAAATACCAGGTGCTCCGAATCGCCTTTTAGCAGCGTAATTTTTTCGCTGAGATTCTCTTTTCTAACTTTTTTTCTCCCAATTTCCAACATTTCTCCCGAAATATCAATGCCGGTTATTTTTTCGGGTCGTAATGCCTTGCAGGCCATAATGGCTAAATCACCAGTGCCGGTAGCAATATCAAGTAGCTGCCGGGGCTGGTATTTTTTTAAGGTAGCAATTGCCTTTTTACGCCACCGTATGTCAATGCCGCCGGTTAGCACCCGGTTCATAAAATCATACCTGCCGGCAACCTTGTCAAACATAGCAGCCACCTGCTCTTTTTTCGATTGTGAAGAGGTTTTATATGGGGTAATTGTATCGTGTGGTAACTGTGCCATGGTCGCAAAGGTATTCTATTTGGGATTTCTGCACCGCGATTAATAAATTTGCAGCCATGGAAATTATACAAGCCACCTATATTAAAAGTAGTGCCATCCATCAGCAGTGCCCGCCACCCGAGAAGCCCGAGTATGCTTTCATTGGGCGGAGTAATGTTGGAAAATCATCTTTGTTGAACATGCTTTGCAATAAAAAAGCATTAGCCAAAATATCAGCCGCACCGGGGAAAACGCAGCTCATCAATCATTTTCTCGTTACCTCGGCAGAGAAGAAAAAAGCGAATTACGACTGGTACCTGGTGGATTTGCCCGGGTACGGATATGCCAAAGTGTCTCAAAAGCAACGGAAAAGCTGGTCAAAAATGATCGAAGACTATATCCTGCAAAGGCCTAATTTGGGCAACCTGTTTGTACTGATTGACAGCCGACACGAACCCCAAAAAATAGACTTGGAATTTCTAAACCAGTTGGGTGCCTGGCAAATACCTTTTTCTATTGTTTTTACCAAGGCAGACAAAAATAAACCGGGTGCTACTGAGCGGAATGTGGGTGATTTTTTGGCGGTTTTGAAAGAATACTGGGAAGATGTTCCAGCC
>JBDHYK010000247.1:0-5049 GCA_039811305.1 Niabella sp. | reverse complement strand
TTTTTTGGAAAAAAGAAGATAAAAAAACTTTTGGATGGAAATGTTCATACGGTTATCTTTGCACTCCCAAACTGAAAAATAAGTTCTTAAAATATTGGATCGGTAGTTCAGTTGCCTGCCTTCGGTAGGCAGGGTTAGAATGCCGCCCTGTCATCTCGTTCGAAGTAACGAGACGGGTTCGGTGGCCTGCTCTTAAAATATTGGATCGGTAGTTCAGTTGGTTAGAATGCCGCCCTGTCACGGCGGAGGTCGCGGGTTCGAGTCCCGTCCGGTCCGCATAGAAGCTCCTTTTAGGGGCTTTTTTGCGTTACTATGGGTTTCTTTGTTTATATATTGGCCAATTCGGAAGATGCGGAACTTTACAAAGGGTTCACAGAAAATCCTTTGAATCGGTTGCTGGAACATAATGCTCACGGGACACAATACACTTCGAAGCGCAGAAGCTGGCGTTATGTTTATCTGTCGGAGTTTTCATGCAAAAAGGAGGCAAAGTGGCAGAATAATTTAGAAGACGTTCGGTGGTAATTTTTGCCACAATGCTATTTAAAACGTTATCTTAGCTCTTTTAAAACAGTTTTATGAACGTAAAGCAATGGATTGGAATATTTCAGCAAAGCATCAACGATTACCATGTAATGGATCATGTGGATACCGAAATCCAAAACCCCTTTCCAAAGGATAGTCTGGAACATTTGCTCTATCTCAAAAATTGGGTGGATACGGTTCAATGGCATTTGGAGGATATTATACGCGACCCGCAGATTGATCCTGTGGAAGCATTAAAAATTAAACGAAGGATTGATCTCTCAAACCAACACCGAACCGATCTGGTTGAATATATAGACAGTTGGTTTTTGAATGAGTTTTCTGCAGTGCAACCCCTTGAAGGTGCCGCGTTTAACACAGAAAGCCCCGCCTGGGCATTGGATCGTTTGTCCATACTGGAACTTAAAATCTACCATATGCATCAGGAAGCCGTTCGTGAAGCTGCTTCTCAGGAACATAAAGCCGCTTGCCAGGCTAAGTTGGATGTATTATTGCTTCAACGCGAAGATTTATCTACCGCCATACAACAATTGCTGAACGATATTGAATCAGGAAAGAAATTTATGCGCGTATATAAGCAAATGAAAATGTACAATGATGAGAGCCTGAACCCTGTATTGTATCAGAAAAAATAATAATGACCAAGCCAGGCCATATCCTCGTAATACGGTTTTCTGCTCTGGGCGATGTAGCAATGACAGTGCCGGTACTTCGACTGCTTTTGCAACAGTATCCTAATCTGCAACTAACTTTTGTGTCGCTTCCCTTTCATCAACCTTTGTTTGAAGATTTGGAACGTTTGCAGTTTTTCCCGGCTGATCTGAAAAATAAGTATGTTGGATTAGCGGGCTTGTATCATCTTGCCGGCGATATTAAAAAAACTTCAAATTTTGATGCCATTGCGGATTTGCATGATGTATTGCGTTCAAAAATTATTCGTAATTTATTGCCGACCCGAAAATTGGCGGTGATCAATAAAGGAAGAAAACAGAAAAAAGAACTCACCAGACAAAAGGATAAAAGAGTAAGGCCGCTGAAGACCACTTTTGACCGGTATGAAGAAGTTTTTGCTAAATTGGGTTTCCCGGTTAAGTTAATTAAAACGGAAGGAATTACCTGTTTGAAACCCGATGGTTCGCTCCTTCCAGTATCACATTCGGGAAATCAGTTTCTGGGAGTAGCTCCTTTTGCCAAACACAATGCCAAAATGTATCCCTTAGAGCGCATGCGTCAGGTTGTAGAAATTTTGGCGGCGAAAAGCACAAACCAGATATTTCTCTTTGGTAGTAGCGCCGAAGCAGACGTATTGCGTTCCTGGAAACAAGAACATCAAAATATACATATTGTAGCAGGTACTTTGCCCTTTTCAGCTGAGCTAAACCTGATTTCGCAAATGGACGTGATGGTTACCATGGATTCGGCCAATATGCACTTAGCTTCATTGTATGGCGTTCCCGTGGTTTCGGTTTGGGGTGGCACCCATCCCTACCTGGGGTTTTATGGCTGGGCGCAGGATATCGAAAATGCAGTACAGACAGATCTTCCCTGCCGCCCATCGTCGGTTTTTGGGAAAAAAGATTGCCCGGTTCATGGCAAAGCAGGTTGTATGCAAGAGATTAGCCCACAGATGATTGTGGCCCAGGTGGAAAAAATAGTAAGTAAACATTAATGAAGCATATTAGTCATTAGTAATAAGATCTTCTTAATTTCGTATTGAATTTATAGTAGCTTCGAAAGAAATTAGGATCTGCAAAAAGCATCGTACTCAGAGTTTGGCGTTTTTTTGTAGAAAATTGTCTGAGTATCGAAAGACGAGCCCGCCATATTAAAAAAACTGTCCCGATCAGATGAAACGCTTTATAATATTGTTGTTGTCCACAAGTTCCATATTGTTTTATGGATGCCCCGGTAGGCAACCCATTATTCCGCCCGATCCTCCTGTACAAGCCAGCCAAATAGAACTTACGGCTGACTCGGTATATCTGTATTCAAAAGAAGCTTACTATTGGAACAGCACAATACCCGATTATAACACATTCAATCCCAGACAATACAAGGGTGAAACCGAACTAAAAACTGCTGAAGCAATCATGCAAAAAATAAGGAGCTACAGTGAAAATAATTTGGATCGCTGGAGCTATGCTACTACGTATGAGCAGGGGGGAGGGCTTGTGAAATCAGGCGATGAGATTGATTGGGGTTTTTTTGTAAAAAGCGGTTTTAATTCTTCTGGTTCCTTCAAAGGTTGGTTCGTATCCTACGTTTACCCCGATTCGGATGCCGGAAAAGACGGCGTGAAAAGAGGTTGGAAAATTAATAAAATTGATGGAACCACCCTTCTCTATACGCAAGCCAGTACAGATATCCTGAATAGGGTTTTTATCAACAGCGATGTCGGAGCATCGGCACAATTCGAATTTCAAAAGCCAGATGGTACTACACAAATCGGATCCTATAGCATAAAAAAATTTAAAGCAAATCCCATTTTATATCAGGAAGTGATTACGGACATTCCTGGCAAAAATGTAGGGTACTTTGTATATAACCGTTTCTTTAATACAGATGTAACTGCGCTGGTTGACTTATTTTCCTATTTTCAAAACCAGCAGGTTAATGAGTTGGTTGTAGATTTGCGCTATAATTTGGGTGGCGTTACAACCACGCAGGATGCCCTGGCGGATCTGATAGCACCACTTTCTGCCAATGGATCTGTTATGTATTACATGCAATACAACCAGCAGTTGCAAAACAATCAATATCCTTTGTTGAAAAATAAGTTTCGGTGGCCGAATAATTTTTTCACAAAAGCTCATAATACTGAATACTTTTATAAAAGAGGCGATGTGAATTTGCAACGTGTATTTTTTATTGTGTCGGACAATACCGCTTCTGCCAGTGAACTTCTTATTAACAACCTGAAACCGGTGATGGATGTGAAACTGATTGGAGATGGAAAAACCCGGGGCAAACCGGTTGGGTATTTTGGTGTGGATTTGTTTGAAAAGATTACCTTTTATCCCATTTCTTTCCAAACCTTCAATAAAAACGACGCGAGTATTCCATTTTCCGGGGTCGTACCCGATTTTTTGGATAATAGATTAGATGGAGTAGATAAAGACTGGGGCAACCGAAATGAAGGCTGTCTGTTCTCTGCTTTATATTATATTCAACATGGAGTGAGTCCACCCATCAATACAATACCAAGATCTGTTGCCCCCGAATTAAAATTAGAACCAAAAGAATTGGGCACCACAGGGTTGATAAAATTATTTGATACACATTAGCTCAGGCTCTTTAGAATCAGTCTGTTAAGTTTGTAATATCTGTATCAGGTACAGGAAGTTTTAGCGCGGCCAGTTCGGAATAAGCCGCGTCGGTAAGAGTTGGTGTGGAAAGTTGTAAACCCCATTTTTTGAAGAACCCCGACAGGTCTTTGCCCGATATTTTACTGGATTGTAGTAAAAACCATTTTATTTTGCCATCTGTTGTTGTGGGTCGGTTCATTTCCCTTCGTGCAGCCCGGTGTAACTGATGATAAAAAGGTTCGCCAAAAGCTAATTTTAATTGTTGAAACAGACACAGTTTCACCCACACGCTAACGCTGGAAGCGTTAAAATTCTTTTCACCATCAGGTTTTGCAAGGTATTTTTGTGCTTCGCCCCAGGTATTATCTGCTTTTAAGCGGGAGGGAAGCCCTAATGCTTTTTGCACGGCTAAGCTGTAAATATTTACGGTAACTTCCGTCAGTTCGTTCCAGGTCCATGAACCCTGTTGGTGCATATGCCCCAGTTCGTGCCAAGGGCCCCAGGTAAGGTTGTTGGCCGAAAGAATTGCCGATACGGCATCCGTAGTACGATACCAGGTACGGTACCAGGTAGCGGCCATATAATAGTCCGGATGGTCCGATTCGGTTAACAGATATCGGTGTACATTGGGTTGATCTAAGGGATCTGCCCCAAACAAACCACTGATACTGTCTTCAAGAATGATTACGCGGTCGGCCAGATCCACCAGTGCCTGTCGGTCGTCGGTTTTATATTTGATTGCGTTGGAGTAGGAGTAGGTGATCATGGTTTTTTTTCCTACCAATTGTACATCGGGAACGTCTTTAATACTGTCTAACATAGCGCTCCATTCGGCAGCAGTTGTTTTACCCGACTGAAAGAACGGAATCGGTTTAAAGCCACTGATAAACTTAATCTGAACCTGGCTATCGGGCACATCGTTTACAAAACGGATATAGAGTATGCCTCCCGTGGCATCCGTTATGGTATTATTACCCGCATTTAGTGTATAGCTGGAAGGATTCCATTTATCCTGATACCTTGAATAAGTGCCAACCAGTAGTACCGGGCTGTGGGCGCCTTTAATAAAACTAAGGTCAAGGGTTACCGTTCCGCCTGGTGGTAGATAAAAGCCGGTGGGGGAGAAGTCGGACGCACGAAAATTCTGCGCCAGGCGCTGCGCTTCTTTTTGTCCGCCGGGCAGTTCTTGCAGTAGGAT
>JBDHYK010000246.1:0-5099 GCA_039811305.1 Niabella sp. | reverse complement strand
CTGCTACAGGCAATGCTCAAAACGTAACCTTATCGGTACGAGACATGCCAGTAAAGAAAGTATTTTCAGCAATAAAAAAACAAACAGGTTTTGTATTTTTTTATGATGCTGAATTGATGAAGCAAGCAAAACCGGTAAGCATTCATGTAAAAGAGACCCCGGTGGATGCAGTATTGGATATGGTTTTTAAAGACCAGCCATTTAACTGGTTTTTAGAAAATAAAACCATTACGATTGTTAGAAAATCATACATTAAAAAGGGCACTTCAATACTTGGCTTGGTTTCAACTTTTCCTGCTTTTGAAATACGTGGTGTTGTAACAAACCAGGATGGGAATCCTTTAAGTGGCGTAAGTGTGTTTTTAAAAGGAACCACAGTCGGAGTACAAACCGATGAAAATGGAAATTTCTCTATTACTGCAATGTCTAATAATTCGGTGCTTTTATTTAGCTCTGTTGGATATGAAGATAAGGAGGTTGAAATTAAAAACGATCGTTTTATTTCTGTCCAAATGGTAGTAAAGGTGTCAAGGTTGGATGAAACAGTAATCATTGCATATGGCAAAGCCAAGGTAAAAGACTTAACGGGATCGGTGTCTCATATTGGACAAAAGGATTTAGATAATGCACCAATGGGTTCCACGGTACAAAGTATGTTGCAAGGTAAAGCGGCAGGTGTAAATGTTTTAATTCAATCTGCATCTCCCACTTCTGCGGTCTCAGTAGTTATAAGAGGTGCTTCTTCGTTGTCGGGAGATAATCAACCACTTTGGGTTATTGATGGAGTGCCTCAATACAATTCTGGCACCTCAGGCAACATAACAAATACTTTATATAATTTAAATCTTGATGATGTAGAATCAATTGACATTTTGAAAGATGCTTCCGCAACAGCAATATACGGTTCGCGCGGCGCTTCTGGAGTAGTGCTAGTTACCACTAAGCATGGAAGGGAAGGAATGAAAACAACAATAGATTTTTCAGCAAGATATGGAACACAAATAATTGACGGAAGTAAAATTGATGTTTTGGAAGCAGGTCAGTATAAAGAATTGTCAAAAGCATCGGTTAGAGAAGCTGTAATGAGTGTTGGTGGACTTGACTATTTTACACGTCAATTTATTGACGAAAAAAAGTTTAATGAGAAGTTTAAGAATACAAGCCATTTGTCAAAAAATTGGATTACTGATGATTTGTTTCGCGATGATGCATTTTTAAATGGAAATACTGATTGGTGGAATTTGATGACGCAAAATGCAGCTACTCAAGATTATTCTCTTTCTCTAAGAGGAGGTTCAAAGCAGTCAAATTATTTCTTATCGAGTTTCATGAAAGATCAGGAAGGTATTGTTAAAGGAGGCAAAAGCAAAACATATGGGTTACGTTTTAATTTTGAGTCCGTTGTTAAAGATGTAATTAAAATGGGTGTGAATGTAAATGCTAATGCTAGAAATACAAGCTTAAAAGATGATATGTTGAGTGTTATTTTAAAAATGCGCCCTGATTTTCCAGCTTATAACCCTGATGGCTCTATCAATAGAATATCACTTTATACAAAAAACCCATTATTGGAATTGGAAGATAGAAATGATGGTTTTGGGAAAACTGCTTCAGGTACTATGTATTTGGAATATGATATTTTAAAAGAACTAAAATTACGCACAACAGGTACTGTAACCTATTCAAATACAAAAAATGACGTTTTTAGAAAATCGCAATACGCTGGCAATTTAAATACAAGATCCATCAATCAATCTGAAAACACCGTGCTTGTTTGGGAGAATACATTAAATTATTTCAAGACTATATTGAAACATGATATTAATGCTTTAGGAGGATTCTCAGTAGAAGAATCTAAAACGGTTAGTTTGTCAGCAAGTGGTTCCAATTTCCCTGATGAAGAAATTTTGATTAATTTAAATAGTGCGGCAGTAAGAAATAGTATTGGAAGTTCATTGGGCGAAAACGCTTTGGTTTCTGCTTTTGCAAGATTAAATTATAAGTATAACAATAAATATTTATTTACGGGAACAGTTCGTAGAGATGGTTCATCGAGGTTTGGCCCTGATAAACGATGGGGCTTCTTCCCATCGGCAGCATTGGGGTGGATTATATCTGAGGAAAATTTTATTAAAGAAAATATTTATGCAATTTCTTATCTTAAATTAAGAGCATCAGCCGGTAAAACAGGTTCTCAAAATTTGGGAAGTTACTCTTGGCAAACATTAATGGGGTCTAGAATGTATAACGGGCTACCAGGAATCATTCCATCAACTTTAGGCAATGACATTTTACAATGGGAGTCTCAGGATCAAATTGATTTAGGGTTGGATTATGGTTTATTAAAAGATAGAATTCGTGGCACCTTTGGTTGGTATCAAAAGAAAGTGAACAATCTATTATTCTCGGATCCGGTGCCTACTTCCTCATCTTTCACAACAGTAACTCAAAATATTGGTGGAATTAAAAATGAAGGTATAGAATTCGATGTAAAAGTAGATGTTGTAAGAGATCCATTATTAACGTGGACTTTTGATTTTAATACTGCTCACAACGTTAGTCGTTTAGTTAAACTAAATAGCAAGGACCCCTTTTATGGCGGTGGAGCATATCAGTCATATAAAGTTGAAGTTGGTGGGAAATTAGGAGGAATCTATGGTTATAAGTATGGTGGCAGGTTATTCCAAAATCAGGAAGAAATTATTGCTTTAAAACCAATTTTACCTACAGGTTATCAAACATTTTATAGAGATACTTATGAAAATCCTGGTGATATTTATATTGTTGACTTGAATGGTGATGGAAAAATTACTGTAGATGATAGAACCTACTTAGGAAATGCAAACCCGGACTGGTATGGTGGCTTCGGTTCTACAGTCGTTTGGAATCAGTTTTATTTTAACGCAACATTTTCTTATGCTCTTGGCGGAAAAAGATTATTTGATTTGGAGCAAAGGACTTCGGGTGATATGAATGTGTATAATGTCCCTACAATGGCAATGGAAACTTGGAGTATTAAAGGCAAAGATGGTACACTGCCAAGAATTACATATTACGGAAGAGGGGCAAATAATATCATTACTGATAGGTTTGTGCATGATGCTTCTTTCTTACGACTAAGTGCTTTAAATATTGCATACCGTATTCCAGAAAAAATATTAAAGCAAGGCTTGTTTAAATCAATTGAATTGTCATTCCAAGCAACTAATCTATTTACAATTACAAAGTATCCAGGTTTTGATCCTCAAGGTAATTTTAGTTTATCAGGCGGTGCTTTAATAGGTACTGGTATTGATTATAGTACTTATCCTCAGGCAAGGAATTTTAATGGAGGAATTAAATTTACGTTGAGATAAAATTATTTATATGAAAAAAGTAACTTTATATATATTTATTGCAGGTATTGTGCTAGCTACTTCCTGTACTAAATTTTTAGATAGGCAACCGCCACATAATTTAACATTAGAAAACGCTGTTACAACTTATTCAGGTGCTCAAAACGCATTGAATGGCATCTATTCAACTATACAAAATAGTACGATGGGAGGCTACTTAATGGAACCATTAAGTTCTATGTCAGGCTTTTTTACTGGTAGTCTGGATGCTGCATATAATATGTCATTTAAGCAAGGTGGCAGTGAATATGCAGATAGATGGATTGCGCAGTATGCTGCAATAAATGCGGCTAATGCAGCTATCACTGCTATTTCAGGATTAGATGACAAGTTTTTTCCGGTAGGTATGCCAAGTAAAAAAGAAATGGTGGCTGAAGCGAAATTATATCGTGCATGGAATTATACGTGGCTATTATGGACACGCTGTCATTGGTGGGCGGAAGATAATAATCCCAATGGGTTAATATATCGGGATAAAATGGCGAATCTTTCAAATCTACAAGTAGCAAGATTAACGGTTGGCGAGTCTTATGCGAAAATTTTTGAAGATATTGATGAAGCAATAGCGAATGTAGCAGAGTATAGAAGTCCCAGATATTTATCAAAAGATATGGCAAAAGTACTTAAAGCAAAAATACTTTTATATAGAGGGAAAGGAGCTGATTATGCAGAAGCATTAAAAATTGTTCAATCATTAAAACCTAAAATTTTTATTGAACCCAATGTTAAAAAACTCTATCAAGATGCATGGGATTCTAAGGAAGTATTGTGGACTCGTTATCTGGATGGCCCTAGCCGTGCAATCTATGATTTTCCATATAGCTACAATTTGATATATAATAATAGATTCAATACTGAATTTGGTGAAATCTGGTTAAAGAATGATCCAAGGTATCCTCAAATCTCTGGAATCGTCAGAGCGCCTGAAGCATGGGATACCCGAACATTTGAAGCATTAACTAAACTCACTCAAAAAGGGCGTATAGATGGCCCAGAAGATAAATATGCCACTTATTATTTCCGTTGGTCAGAGTTATACTTAATGGAGTCTGAACTCATTGCTCGTACAAGTGGGAATATCACAGCCGCTTTGGCTCCCTTAAATGCAATGCGTGCAGCTAAAACTAGTATAACCTTACCACCTTTATCCGCAACTTCTTTAAATGATTTCTACGATATTTTGTTTAAAGAAATCTGGGTCGAGCTAGCTTTGGAAAATGGTAGTGAATGGTTTGCATCCTTACGTTTTATGAAAGATGGGAAACCATGGGTTTATTCTCTGAAAAAAGACGTTAGCTTTAGTGAGAATCAATACTGTTGGCCAATTCCAGATGCGGAGTTAAAAAGTAATAAATTGGCAACGCAGAACCCAGGATTAGAATAATAAAATTAAAAAATTATGAAAAATATATTAAATAGCGTCTTAGGTTTGATAATAGTAATTCTTTTTTCATGTTCTGATAAAAAAGATTTGATTCAGCCGTATAATGATGATATCACGTTAAACGAAATTAATCTAAATGATTTTTCATTTAATATACCAGATAATGGTTTTAAATCGGGCATCGTTAATTTCAACACCAAAAAGAATGCTGATGGTACATTCGCAGGATTTGCTTATTCGAATAGAAATAATCGTTCCTTTACTTGGCAGGGAAATAAAGTGGCTTTAGACTCAAATATATTTAGTGTTTATACTGCTCG
>JBDHYK010000245.1:0-5100 GCA_039811305.1 Niabella sp. | reverse complement strand
GTAATGGTTATAGCATATAGGGGAGGGGGGATTCGCGGCATTGAACCGGTATCATCCCAACGAATTTTGCACTCAGAGGGAGTTGTTTTGATTGAACCGGAATTGATTCAATTCGGTGGTGAAAATAGATATTTTATAGGGGCGATCGCTCCACAAAAAAAAATGCCCCGTTGTACGGGGCATTGATTATTTTAACCGGGAAGGGTGGGTTCTATTTTCCGCCTTTCAGTTCGTCCTGAAGCGCTTTCAGCTCGTCCCATTTGCCATCAGCGGCCAGTGCAGCCTGTTGTGGCCAGGTATCCGGAACTAAAAGATTGAAATCGCCCTCTGCTTCGGAAAGAATGGTGTTTAGCTCTTCGGCAGTTTTTTGAGCGAGCTCGGCAAAACCGTTAATACCGGCAGTCTGTAATGCCAGTGCGGCTTTAGGCCCAATCCCCTCAATTTTAACAAGATCATCCTTAGCAGCCGTTTCTGCTACGATTGCATCTGTTGTTGGTACTGCAGCAACTTCTTCCTTAGTCTTTTCGGTTTTTGGAGCGTCGGCAAGGGCTTCCGTGGCTTTTTTCCCACCACCACCACCGCGACGGCGTTTTTTCTTACCTGCTTTATCGTCGCCAATACCTTTGCCATAAATTTCGTTATAATCTACCAACTCAATCATGGCTTTTTCAGCAGCATCTCCCGGGCGGATCCCTAACTTAAGGATTCGGGTATAACCACCGGGGCGGCCACCAACTTTTGCAGAAATATTGTTGAACAATTCGGTAACAGCATCTTTATCCTGCAGGTAGCTGAATACAATACGGCGCTGGTGCGTGGTATTGTCTTTGCTTTTCGTAATAAGGGGTTCTACAAACACACGCAGGGCTTTGGCCTTGGTAACCGTGGTTACAATACGTTTGTGCTTGATTAATTGGCAGGAAAGATTCGCTAATAAAGCATCTCTGTGTGCTTTGGTGCGGCTTAAGTTTTTAATTTTGTCTCCGTGGCGCATGACATTTTAATTTAAGACTTGAGACTGTTTTCGTTCTTGTTCTCAAATCGTGATTTTAAAAAATTCGATTGTACCGTGTCAGGAATTACAATCTACTGGTTACCTGTTATTTGAAGGCTACTTAATTTTTCGCCTTTCCATTTAATAGTCGTCTTTATCAATACCCAGTCTTTGAAGATCCATGCCGAAGTTCAGTCCTCTTTCGTTTAAAACCTGCTCAATCTCTGAGAGGGATTTTTGTCCGAAGTTTCTAAATTTCATCAGGTCTTCCTGTTCGTATTGTACCAACTCGCTCAGGGAGTTGATCTTGGCGGCTTTCAGGCAGTTAAAGGCACGTACAGAAAGGTCCAAATCTTCCAATGGCGTTTTCAGTACTTTGCGCAACTGCAGGGTTTGTTCATCTACCAGGTCTTCCTTCTTTTCTTCCTTGGAGTCAAACGTAATGTTTTCATCCGTAATAATCATCAGGTGTTGAATAAGAATTCGACCCGCTTGCTTTACAGCTTCTTCCGGATGGATGGTACCATCTGTAACCACCTCCATAATTAGTTTCTCGTAGTCGGTACGCTGTTCTACACGTGTATTTTCGATCGTGTATTTTACATTTTTAATGGGTGTAAAAATAGAATCGGTAGCAATGAAGCCAACGGGTGCTTCTTTCTGCTTGTTATCTTCGGCAGGAACATACCCCCTTCCCTTGCCAATGGTAATTTCGATATCTAATTTGGCCGAGGTGTCCATAGTGCAAATCAGCTGATCGGGGTTCATCACCTGGAACGAGTGGGTTCCATCGGCAATTTTTTCTGCCGTGAACTGTGTGATATTTTTTAGGGAGAGCGATATTTTTTCGTTGGTTACTTCGTGTTCTACAATTTTTTTGAAGCGAACCTGTTTGAGGTTTAATATTATTTCAACCACGTCTTCGCTGATACCTTTTATGGTGTCAAACTCATGATCTACTCCTTCTATTTTTACCCCTGTAATTGCATAGCCGTCTAAAGAGCTTAGCAATACTCTACGCAAAGCATTACCGATGGTAACGGCATAGCCGGGCTCTAAAGGGCGAAATTCAAACTGCGCTTCAAAATCAGAGACTTTTTGTAAGATGATTTTATCGGGCTGCTGAAAATTTAAAATAGCCATATTTTAGATTTATGTTTTAAATGATAAATGCGGCAGTTTCGTAGCTTCTTTCAACCGAACTGTATTTGCAAAACACAGATGGATGGATTTGCATGCTCTCTGCAAAAAAACAACGACCGGGTTGGAGTGTTAGAGACATTTTTTTGCGAATCTGCCTAAAAGGATTACTTGCTATACAACTCTACAATCAGTTGTTCCTTAATGTTTTCGGGTACACTTTCCCTTTCAGGATAGGTAATGAAGGTTCCCTTAAACTCGGTTTCGTTAAAATCAACCCAAGTAAACTTTGGGTTCTTTGGGCGAACCTGGCTGGTAATAGAACTGTTGTTTTTGCTTTTGTCTTTTAGTGTAACTACATCACCGGGTTTCAACTGGCTGGAAGGGATGTTCAGCACTTCCCCATTCACTTCAATATGCTTGTGGCTTACTAATTGGCGGGCCGCCGGACGGCTGGGCGCCATACCCATGCGATAAACGGTGTTGTCTAAACGTGCTTCAAGTAATCTGATAAGGTTGGTACCGGTAACGCCTTTTTGACGATTCGCTTCCTCAAAAGTTTTGCGGAACTGACGCTCCAAAATGCCATAGGTGTATTTGGCTTTTTGTTTTTCGCGAAGCTGCAAAGCATACTCCCCAAGGGTTTTGCGTTTGCGTTTTTCGCCATGCATACCGGGTGGGTTGCTGTTTTTACCCAACCATTTACCATTGCCTAAAATAGGCTCTCCGAAAATACGGGAGATTTTGGTCTTAGGACCATTGTAACGTGCCATAATTATACTTTCATTTAAGCTTTTTTAGAAACCGGTACTACAATCATTAAAAAGCTTTGGAAAAAATTAATTGGATACCCTTTTTAAAAATGAATAGGAGTACCCAGGTCTTCTTCTGGAAACCTCGGGATACAACCTTCTATTTAATCTGGCAATATTCATCCACAGGATTGCGGATAGAATATTTATGATAAAGAACTAATTGTGAATACGATTTAAACCCCTCCTGAATTCGCCCGTGGTGTTCAGGCGGTTGGGCGGGGCTTTTACTATACTCTTCTTTTCTTGGGAGGTCTGCAGCCGTTGTGGGGTAGTGGGGTTATGTCTTTAATCATCACTATTTCTATACCACTTTGCGAAAGAGAACGGATAGCGCCCTCGCGACCACTTCCCGGACCTTTAACGTACACATCCACCCGTTTCAAACCGGCATCCACAGCTACTTTGGCAGCATCGGCAGCGGCTGTTTGGGCGGCATAAGGCGTGTTCTTTTTAGAACCGCGGAAGCCCATCTTACCAGCGCTACTCCAGCTTATTACCTGGCCGCTTTTGTTGGTTAAACTAATAATAATGTTGTTAAAAGTGGCTGAAATATGGGCATCGCCGTAGGCATCTACCTTTACGATCCTTTTTTTTGCTGCAGCCTTTGCGCTTAATTGTGCTTTTGCCATCTGAAATTGAGGTAATCTTTTAATGTTTAAAAAAAATCCGTTTGAAAACGGAACCCAAATCAACCCTCCGTTTGCACCGAACATCCGAGATTGAATTGGTAAAATAGGGTGCAGAATTCGTCAGGCAACGATGACAGAAGATATCTGCCAGCAGCAGCCTGACGAAATATTATTTCTTAGCGGCTTTTTTCTTGCCGGCAACTGTTTTACGTTTGCCTTTACGAGTACGGCTATTGGTTTTTGTACGCTGACCACGAACGGGCAGGCCTTTTCTGTGACGCAACCCCCGATAACAGGCAATATCTAACAAACGCTTGATATTCATCTGTGTTTCAGAGCGCAACTGACCTTCTACCTTCAACTCTTCGGTGATGGTAAAACGGATGGCGTTCAAGTCGTTATCATCCCAGTCGTTCACTTTTTTGTTACGGTCAATGTTGTTTTTGTCTAAGATATACTTAGCCAAAGAAGGGCCAATCCCATAAATATAGGTCAAACCTATTTCGCCTCTTTTATTTTTTGGTAAATCTACACCGGCAATACGAGCCATATTATCTGTTTATAATTTATTAGAATTTACAAAATACAATTATCCTTGTCTTTGTTTAAAGCGGGGGTTCTTTTTATTTATAATATAAAGCTTGCCCTTCCGACGAACAATTTTGCACTCGGCACTACGCTTTTTTATGGATGCTCTTACTCTCATTTTTCTTTTTTTTAATGGTAAGTTTATTTTTTATACCTGAAATTGATCCTTCCTCTGGACAAATCGTAAGGGCTCATTTCCAGCCCCACTTTGTCTCCAGGCATGATTCGGATATAGTGCATCCGCATTTTACCGGAGATCGTTGCCAAAATTTCGTGCCCATTCTCTAATTTTACCCGAAACATAGCGTTGGATAAAGCTTCGAGGATGACTCCATCTTGTTTTATTAAAGGTTGTTTGGCCATAAATTTTTTGGGCTGCAAAGATAGGAAGTTTTATTGTAAGTTGCAATAAAAATTTAATTATAAGGCACCAACACGGCATATTTTAGCCGAAAGAAAGCCTTTTCCCAAAAAAAACGAAGCTTTTTTCCCAAAAATAGACTGTAGAACCGTTTTTTACGATGAATTTTCAAAACCGGTGGATTCTTTACTATTTCGTTACATCCTGCTATTTTTATGAAAAATTTAATAAAAATGCGGATTGGCCTCCTTTCAGATACACACGGTAATTTGGATGAAAACATTTTTAAACACCTGGCCACTTGTGATGAAATTTGGCATGCCGGCGATTTTGGAAGCCTGGACCTTCTTTCCCGATTACGCAATTTCAAACCTCTGAGAGCTGTTTTTGGGAATATTGATGGGCAGGAAATCCGTTCTCTATTTCCGGAGGTGAATGTTTTTATGTGTGAGCAGGTGAAAGTGATGATGAAGCATATTGGTGGGTATCCGCCAAGGTACAATACCGAAACCCGAAAGCAAATTATTGCAGAGAAGCCACAACTTTTTATTAGTGGTCATTCGCATATATTAA
>JBDHYK010000244.1:0-5132 GCA_039811305.1 Niabella sp. | reverse complement strand
ACAGAGACAGAGATAGAAGAAATTAGTAGTAAGGAAGCCGGAAAAATAGTTCTGGTAAAAAATAAAATAAATTCCCGGTGAGCACAATACGCCCCCGGGGTTAAATAAAACGAATATGTTACAACCGAAAAGGACAAAGCATAGGAAGGTGCAAAAAGGTCGCATGAAAGGCGATACAAAAAGAGGCGCAACAATTTCTTTTGGCTCTTATGCCCTCAAAGCGTTAGATTCTCATTGGATTACCGACCGCCAGATTGAAGCAGCCCGCCAGGCACTTACCCGTAGTATGAAAAGGGAAGGTAATGTTTGGATTCGCATTTTCCCCGATAAACCGATTACGAAAAAGCCCGCAGAGGTTCGTATGGGTAAAGGGAAAGGTAATTTGGAGTACTGGGCAGCCGTAGTACAACCCGGCCGTATCATTTTTGAAATTGACGGTGTAAATGAGGAAGTAGCCCGCAGAGCCCTGGCTTTAGCCTCGGGAAAACTGCCCATAAAAACTAAGTTTACCATGCGCAGAGACCTGGTAACCAATTAAAAATCAACAGAGATGTCCAAGAAGAAAGATTATATCCATAGCATTAAAGGCTTAAGCGTTGAAGATTTAAAAATTCAATTAGAACAGCTGAAGCAGCGCCTGAAAAAAACGGAGTTTGCCCACGCAATCACTCCCATTGAAAATCCTATGTTGATACGTGCGTTGCGTAAAGATATCGCGAGGATTGAAACACTTTTAAAGCAAAGCGCAATAGCTGAAAAAGCATAGCCATAATTTAGTGTAAGCCAAAAGGTAAAAAAATGTCTGAAAGAAATTTAAGAAAAACAAGAACCGGGGTGGTAACCAGCAACAAAATGACTAAAACCATTACCGTTGCCGTGGAAAGAAAGATCAAACACCCGATCTACGGAAAGTTCCTGAAAAAAACCACCAGGTTTCATGCTCATGACGAAAAAAATGAGTGCAATATTGGTGATACAGTAAAAATTATGGAAACTCGCCCTCTGAGTAAAACAAAACGCTGGAGGCTGGTAGAAGTTCTTGAGAAAGTAAAATAAAAATATTTCTGATTTCCTGTTTGAGATTCGGAATAGCAATCTCAAATCTCAAATCTCAAATCTCAAATTCGTTTAAAATGATACAGCAAGAAAGCAGGTTGAATGTAGCCGACAACAGTGGCGCCAAGGAAGTGCTTTGTATTCGTGTGCTGGGCAATAGTGGCCAGCGATATGCCAGAATAGGCGACCAAATTGTTGTAACCGTAAAAGATGCTACGCCTGCGGGAGGGATAAAAAAAGGTACCGTAGCAAAAGCAGTTATTGTGCGCACCACCAACAAATTGCGCCGGAAAGACGGCTCCTATATCCGCTTTGACGATAATGCAGTGGTAATACTGAACGCGGCCGGCGAACCCAGGGGTACCCGTATTTTTGGGCCAGTAGCCAGGGAACTGCGCGATAAAGGGTTCATGAAAATTATTTCCTTAGCACCCGAAGTGCTATAAAACCCTAAAAGGCAACCCTACCCGTGTAACACAGGAAGCTAATAAAATATAAACTTTTGCCAAAGCACAGGTACGCTAAGGCATAAAGCATAAGCATAAAAATATGAGCAACAGATTTAAACCCAAGTACAACATTAAAAAAGGCGACCAGGTAGTAGTAATTACCGGTGAAGACAGAGACCTTAAAAAGCCTCATACGGTTTTAGAAGTGCTGGTGGACGATGCAAAAGTATTGGTAGAAGGCGTGAACATTATTACCCGCCATACCAAGCCCTCTGCAAAAAACACAAAAGGTGGATTAGTGAAAAAAGAAGCCCCTATACACATCAGTAATGTAATGCTTTGGGATCCCAAAGAAAAAGCACCATCAAAAATAAAACGCGAACGCGACAATGATGGCAAAGCGGTACGGGTATTTAAAAAATCAGGTCAAAAAGTATAAATTTTTGTACCACTAAATAAATCGGAATTATGAGTACAACTACATACAAGCCCAGGCTGGCAGACAAATATAAAAAAGAAGTAGTGCCCGCTTTGGTAAAGAAGTTTGGTTACAAAAGCGTAATGCAGGCACCCAAATTGGAAAAAATTTGCGTGAACCGGGGTGTTAATGGTGCCGTGGCAGATAAAAAGCTGGTAGATGTAGCCGTGGAAGAATTAAGTACCATCACCGGACAAAAAGCCGTTATTACCCATTCAAAAAAGGATATTTCAAACTTTAAGCTGCGCCGCAACATGCCCATCGGAGCCCGTGTAACCTTACGCGGTGAGAAGATGTACGAGTTTTTAGACAGGCTCATTTCCGTGGCCCTGCCTCGGGTTCGCGACTTCAAAGGCATTAACGAAAAATCTTTCGATGGACGGGGTAATTATACCATGGGAGTTACCGAGCAAATCATATTCCCCGAAATTGATATTGACAAAGTGAACAAAATTACCGGGATGGACATCACGTTCGTAACCAATGCTCAAACCGATGAAGAAGCCTACGAACTGTTGAAAGCAATGGGAATGCCCTTTAAAAATGTAAAAAAATAAAAGCAGAAATATAGCATGGCAAAAAAATCAATTATAGCCCGTCAAATCAAACGTGAGAAAATGGTGGAACACTACGCCGCCAAAAGAGAAGCGTTGAAAAAAGAAGGAGACTGGGCTGCGCTTGACAAGCTACCTAAAAATTCTTCTAAAGTAAGATTAAAGAACCGTTGTCAACTCTCTGGCCGACCCAAAGGCTATGTACGTTACTTTGGTATTTCAAGAGTAGCCTTGAGAGATATGGCACTAAACGGTAAAATACCCGGGCTTAAAAAAGCAAGCTGGTAATACCGAATACTGCGCTTCGGCCGGTATAAGTTTCGATCGCAACTGGTTTATGGCAAGCAAGCGCCATCAACAAAAAATAAATAACAAATAACAATTACGAAGATATGGTAACAGATCCTATTGCAGATTTTTTAACAAGAATACGCAACGCTCAAATGGCCGGGCACCGTATTGTAGATATTCCTGCATCTAACCTTAAGAAGCGTATGACGGAGATTCTCTACTCCCAGGGTTATATATTGAAGTACAAATTTGAAGACGACAATAAACAAGGCGTTATTAAAATAGCTTTAAAATACGATGCGGATACCAAACAGCCTGCAATACAAAGCCTCGAAAGAGTAAGCCGCCCCGGATTGCGCCAATATGCCAAACCCAACGAAATTAAAAGAGTGAAAAACGGTTTAGGCGTAGCCATTGTTTCTACCTCTAAAGGCGTAATGACCGATAAAGACGCCCGTGCACAAAACGTAGGGGGTGAAGTGCTTTGTTACGTGTATTAATAACAGATCAAAAGATCTCAGATTCAATAAACGGCAAATTCGATAATGGTTTGCAGAATATAAAAACGGCGAAGGATAATATAAGTTCTCTATACGGAAACTGAACACATTCGCCTCACATTATCAAAAATTTAAAAATAATAAGACTATGTCACGTATAGGAAAACAATTAATTACAATACCCGAAGGTGTAACAGTAAACATAAGTGCTGATAACGTGGTAACTGTAAAAGGGAAAAGAGGCGAACTGAAACAAGCCGTAAGCCCCGATATAAAAGTAGAAGTGAAAGACGGTGAAATCAGCCTAACCCGTTCGTCTAACGATATTCAGCAACGTGCCCAGCACGGGTTGTACCGCGCATTAGTAGCCAACCTGGTACAAGGTGTTACCGAAGGCTTTGAAAAGAAAATGGAACTGGTGGGTGTGGGATTTAAAGTTACCAATCAGGGCAATGTGTTAGACCTGTCTCTGGGTTATTCGCACAATATTGTTATAGATGTTCCCAAAGAACTGACTGTAACAACAGAAACGATCAAAGGACAAAACCCCAAAATTTTCATTTCGGGCAATGACAAGCAGTTAGTAGGTGCGGTATGTGCCAAAATACGTAGCCTTCGTAAACCAGAGCCCTATAAAGGAAAAGGGGTTCGCTTTGTGGGAGAGATTGTGAGGAAAAAAGCGGGTAAATCTGCTGGTAAATAAAGTCATTAGACACGACAGAAGATACAGAACCTAAAGTTTTCCTGTATCATTCTTAAAACAAAAGTCAAAATTATTTATATAAAAATGGCAAACGCAAAAACAAACAGAAGAACGAAAATACACATGACCATTCGCCAGAAGCTCAGCGGAACCGCTCAACGACCCCGGCTGGCAGTGTTTCGTAGCAATACGGATATCTACGTGCAATTGATTGATGATATTCAAGGAGTTACCATTGCTGCGGCCTCTTCTAAAGATAAAGACATAAAAGCTCAGGCAGGAACCAAGGCCGAAAAAAGCAAATTAGTAGGTGCTGCAATTGCCCGCAAAGCCGGCGATCTGAAACTGAAATCCGTTGTGTTTGATCGGGGTGGATATTTGTACCACGGACGTGTAAAAGCGGTAGCCGAAGGAGCCAGAGAAGGTGGCCTGGAGTTTTAATAAAAACGTATAATTTCAAATTGAAATAATGTCAACAACCAATTTAAACAGAGTTAAAGCAAGTGAACTTGAGCTAAAAGACAAGGTGGTAGCCATCAACCGTGTGGTAAAAACAACCAAGGGAGGCCGCGCCTTTAGTTTTTCTGCGCTGGTAGTGGTAGGTGATGGAGCCGGAATTGTAGGGCACGGACTTGGCAAAGCCAAAGAAGTTCAGGAAGCCATTACCAAAGGTATTGAAGATGCTAAGAAGAACCTGATAAAAGTACCCATTTTTAAAGGTACCATTCCGCACGATCAGTGGAGCAAAGAAGGCGCTGCCAAAGTAATGATCAAACCCGCCACACCGGGTACCGGTGTAATTGCCGGAGGTAGCATGCGTGCGGTATTGGAAGCCGCCGGATATACCGATGTGCTCTCAAAATCATTAGGCTCTGCCAATCCCCACAACGTGGTAAAAGCTACATTTAAAGCCTTAGCCACCTTGCGCGAACCGGTTTCTGTAGCAAAAACAAGAAACCTGGGATTAAAAAAAGTATTTAACGGATAAATACCAAGTTCTGTACTTAAAAAAGGATTTTGAAAGTTCGGCGATTGAGCTTTTAAACCCCTAAACTTTAATAGTATGAAAAAAGTAAAAATTACACTGGTGAAGAGTCCAAT
>JBDHYK010000243.1:0-5165 GCA_039811305.1 Niabella sp. | reverse complement strand
GTGCTGCAAAATATTGAATGGGCAAAACAACCGCTGAATGAAGAATTGCTGCACGACGTGCAAAAAATAGTAGAACCCCGTTTTCGTGATACATGGTTAAACAGTTAATAGATAAAATCGTATGAAAGCCGTAAAAATTATAGACGTAATGAAAGTTTCGCTCACAGAGATTGAAAAACCAATTGCAAAACCAGGTGAGGTGCTTCTGAAAATAAAATATGTGGGATTTTGTGGATCCGACCTCAACACCTATTTGGGGAAGAATCCGATGGTTATACTACCGGTAATTCCCGGACACGAAATCGGCGCCGTAGTGGAGGAGGTAACCGAAGGGGTTCCCGGTTCCATAAAAACTGGAATGACCGTGAACGCAAATCCCTACACCAACTGTGGAACCTGTCCTTCGTGCAGAAACGGCAGACCCAACGCCTGCCAGTTCAATCAGACCTTCGGCGTTCAACGCGACGGAGCCATGTGCGAATATTTGTCCGTGCCTTGGCAAAAGGTAATCGTTGCACCCGGGTTGGATGTGCGGGAAATTGCCTTGGTGGAACCAATGAGTGTTGGGTTTCATGCCGTTTCAAGAGCTGAAGTTACCGATCTGGATATCGTTTTGGTTATCGGATGCGGAATGATCGGCATGGGCGCCATTGTACGAGCCGCGTTGCGCGGTGCGCAGGTTATCGCCATGGATATTGATGACGAAAAACTGCAATTTGCAAAAAAGATGGGAGCAACACACGCCATCAATTCTAAAACCCAAAACGTGCACGAACGGTTGATGGAAATTACTAATCAGAACGGACCGGATGTGGTCGTCGAAGCCGTTGGTTCGCCAATTACTTATCAGATGGCAATCAACGAAGTGGCATTTACGGGCAGGGTGGTTTACATCGGATATGCCAAATCGGAGGTTTCATTCGAAACCAAACATTTTGTGCAAAAAGAATTGGATATCAGAGGTTCGCGCAATGCCCTGCCGGAGGATTTTCGAGCAGTGATTGACTATTTCAAGCGAAACGGAGTGCCTGAATCATTGATTTCTGCCGTTTATCCTCCCGAACAGGCGCAGGAGGCATTAGAACATTGGGCAGCAAATCCCGGTAAGATTTTTAAGATAATGATTGAATTCTAAAACGATGGATTACACGATTATTGATGCGCATGCCCATTTGTGGCTTCACCAGGATACGGAGGTGGATGGCAAGAAGATAAAAACTCTAAAAAACGGCAAATCGCAATTCATGGGTGAAATCCGCCAGATGGTTCCGCCGTTCATCATTGACGGAAGAAATACAGCGGAGATTTTCCTTTCCAATATGGATTATGCGCAGGTTGCGGCTGCGGTAATCACACAGGAATATATTGACGGGTTGCAAAACGATTACCTGTGGGAAGTTCAACAAAAATATCCCGATCGCTTTTTGTCCTGCGGAATGGTAGATGTGCGCATAGAGGGTTACCTGGAACAGGGCAAACAGTTGATAGATCAGGGATTTAAAGGAATCAAACTACCTGCCAGCCGATTTTTACTTCCCAATAGAAGAATCTATTTGACCAACGATGACCTGATGCAACTTTTTAAGCGAATGGAAGAAAAAGATGTTTTTCTTTCCATTGATTTAGCCGATGGTGATCTTCAGGTTGCTGAAATGAATGAAATTATCAGTGAGTTTCCCGATTTGAGAATTGCAATCGGTCACTTTGGAATGGTTACCCGACCGAACTGGCAGCAGCAAATCAAATTGGCACGCAACAAAAATGTGATGATTGAATCGGGTGGAATTACCTGGTTGTTTAACGATGAGTTTTATCCATTCCGTGGAGCCGTCTGGGCCATCAAGGAGGCAGCATCTCTGGTGGGAATTGAAAAACTGATGTGGGGATCAGACTATCCGAGAACCATCACAGCCATTACTTATCGCATGTCTTATGACTTTATTGTAAAATCCGATTTACTTACCGACGCAGAGAAGAAATTTTTCCTACGCAACAGTGCCGAAAAGTTTTACGACTTCAAAAATCTAATTGATCTACCTTACATCAAAAATATGTCGGAATAGGAGGCTAGTAAGGAATTGTGAGATCCATTATCGCAAACCTTCTATCGTGTTCCTTTATTCATTGTCTTTTCCAAGACAAAATAAAGACAAAAGAAGAGGCGCGACAGCTTATTTACGATTAAAAGTATTTTCTTAACTTTTTTGAAATAAAAGATAATTGTTTAGTAAAATAGGACTTATCATCGCTCTATGTTTTTTTCTCACCTGCCTTGTATTAAGATGTTAAGGACTTCCCAGCTTATTTTCTCTTATTCTTTTTAGATAGGCTGTTGAATTTTCGGCTTCTTCAATATTTAATATAAAGTTCAATCCGGTGGCTAATTTCTTTTGGTTCTGATAAAATAATTCAGCTATGAGCAGCAAGGAGTCCCAATTACGTTCTATTGCTGAATCGGAATAGGTTTTTAAAATCACCTCATAAAGTGGTTGTTCAATCCATTGCTTCGCAAACTTGCCTGATTTACCCATTGAGATTTTCTAATCATATTGAAAACCTACATTCCATTCCATCAATTTCCAAAACATGGGCCTTACAATATTTTCAAGTATATATTTTGCAGATATCAGTTCTTCTCTTTTTAATCCTTTTGCAACATTTGTAATTGTCCACCAAAATTCATTGCAAACTTCTCTAAATTCTCGCTCAGTTGGTTTTGAAATGTGATAATCGCTATCGGATGGCACTGCAATTTTTTGAAATAAATTATCTTTATCTATCCAAACAAGACTTAAACTTTCTGATTTGTAGTCAGATTCAAATTGGTCTATTGGAAAAAGGGTAAGATCAATTCTATAATCTCCTTCAAATATCATTAAAAAACTAAATGACAGTCGTTTTTGATTGAATTCATTTCCCAATACCATTTCATCAGGAACTTGTTGTAATAGAGGGGTTCCCAGCTTTTTTAACCAACTTCTTTCTTTCAATAATGAATCGAAATCTTTTACAATGAAAATTATATCAAAATCTTGGTATATATCGGGATGGACCAATGGGTTGGCTCTCGAACCATTTAAGATGACAGCTCTAATTCTAGAATCCTTTTGTGCGAAATTTAGAATTTTATTTTCAATAACATTTTCTTGAATCACGACAATATAAAAATATATTTAATACATTAAAAATATAATCTTAGTACTTTAAATTATCTCCATTACAACACCCCCCCAACCCCTTTATACTTCTCCACAAACGCCACTATTTTCTGAAAAACACTTTGTTTCTTGGTTAAATACTGCGGATTCAAAGGGCTCATTTTGGGTAATAGCTCATTCAATTCGGTGCCGTTTTCGCTGGCATATTCTTTTTTTAAGGAAGTGGCGATGTAGCGTTTGGCTGCTGCTTCGTTTAAGCTTTCGGATTCTATTAACTCTGCTGCTTCTTCTTTTTGTTTTTCTTGTGCGTAGATGAAAAAGGCTTCGATGATGCCGGCTTTGTCTTGTATTGCTTCCAAGTTGGTTTTGTTGATGAAGTCAACTATCAAACTCTCTTTGGCTCTATTGCCGATGCTGGAGCGAATAATTCTACGTATTTCTTCTACTAAGGCTACCTTATCTTTGTTCTTTTTATTGTGCTCAAAAATAAGTTCTAAGATATAGTCGAGATTGATTTCTTGCGATTTCAACAGATCCACTTCAAATACCACATCGTCCCAATCAAGAGCAGATTTTTCTTTTTCTTTACCTGCTTTCTCTCTTCGCAACCATTCTCGAATATCGTTGTAGGTGGAACGGTAATCTTGTGATTTTCTGTCGCTAATCACTTCCAAGCCTTGCATGGTGGCTATGTCTTCATCCGTTAGAAAGTGTTTTTCTTTAAAGGCTTCAACAGCTTCTGCATCGGTTTTATCAATGGCTTGAAAAGCTTTGAGGTGGTGAAACTCATCATAGTTTTGTAAGATGTTTTCTATCTTTAAGTATTCGCCAAAAAGCTTCACGAAGTCTTTTTTGTCTTTCTCGGTAACAATCTCATCCGGATTGGGAAATTTTTTGTTCAGCTCTTTCACCACGTCTTCGTACCCTCGTCGAGCTTCTCCGGTTAACACATCGGTAAAACCATCTAAGTACTCTTTGTAACTTTTTTCTAAGACTACATTTTTGGTGTTGGCATCGCCAAAGAGTGTAATGGCATCAATGGTGTGTTGTTCTAAATCACGGAAAGTGATGATGTTGCCAAAGGTTTTGTTGGCATCGTAAATGCGGTTGGTGCGAGAAAATGCCTGAATCAAACCGTGGTAACACAAATTTTTGTCCACAAACAAGGTGTTCAAGGTGGGTGCATCAAAACCAGTGAGGAACATACCCACCACAATCAGTAAATCTATTTTTTCTTCAGGAGCAAGTTTATTATTGTTACTATCTGTGCCTTTCACACGTTTGGCAAGGTCTTTATAATAATTCTCAAATTCCTTGCTATCTACGCTGTAATTCATATTGAACATTGCGTTGTAATCATTTATTGCACTGCTCAAAAATTCCTTGGCATTGCTGTCCATTGCCGAGGGCTCAAATGTTTCATCAGGAATATCACCAATGGAATTTTGTTCTTCGTTGGCTGCAAAAGAAAAGATGGTGGCAATTTTCAACGGTATTTGATTAGACGGATTGCCATCCGTCTCTACAATTTGTTGTTTATTCAACTCTTCGTAATACAATTTGGCGGCATCCACGCTGCTTACGGCAAACATTGCATTGAAACCGGTGTTTCCTCCTCTTGTGCGATGGGTTTTTATCCTGAAATTTTGTAAGATGTATTGCGAAATTTCTTTGATTCGGGCAGGGTGCAACAAAGCCTCTTTATTTTCTGTTGCACTGAGTTTCTTTTCATCCATTTCAGTTTCCAGGCTTTTAAACTGCGGTCGCACATCGTTGTAATCTACTTTGAATTTCAACACTTTTTCGTCTCTAATGGCATCGGTTATCACATAAGAATGCAGTTCCCGACCAAATACGCTGGCGGTGGTTTCAGCACCCAGGGCATTTTCGGGGAAAATGGGAGTGCCCGTAAAACCGAATTGATAGTATTTTTTGAATTTCTTTTTTAGGTTTTTTTGTGCTTCGCCAAATTGACTGCGATGACATTCATCAAAAATAAAAACCACT
>JBDHYK010000242.1:0-5179 GCA_039811305.1 Niabella sp. | reverse complement strand
ATAAAAAAAAGAATATGAACCGAGTAAAAGAAATCAACAATCTTGGACAAAGCATCTGGCTCGATTTTTTTGATCGTGAAATTATGGATAATGGCAGTTTGCAACAATTAATTGATGTGGATGGCCTAAGCGGCATTACCTCCAACCCTTCTATTTTTGAAAAGGCCATAACCTCCAGTGCCGATTATGACGAAGACATTGCGCAACATGGCAGCAGCCAGATGAACAATATTGATTTGTTCTTTAACCTGGCCGTGCACGATATTCAGCGGGCAGCCGATATTCTAAAACCCATATTTGATAAAACAAACGGCAGAGATGGCTATGTAAGTATTGAAGTGTCTCCCTACCTGGCTCACGATACTGAGGGTACCGTGCAGCAAGCCAAACAACTTTGGAACCAGGTAAATCGAAAGAACGTGATGATTAAAATACCTTCAACAGCGGAAGGGCTACCTGCTATACGCCGGTGTATTGCCGCGGGGATTAACGTCAATATCACATTACTGTTTGGGCTGGAACGCTACCGAGAGGTTACAGATGCCTATCTCGCCGGATTAGAAGATCGGGTAAATGCAAATCTACCCATCAGCCCTATTGCCTCGGTAGCCAGCTTTTTCCTAAGCCGGATTGACGTTCTGTTAGACCCCATCTTGGCATCATCTGACGGATCCTCAATTAAGGGAAAAGTTGCAATCGCATCGGCAAAACTGGCCTATTCTATTTATAAAGAGGTGTTTGGAAGCCAGCGATTTAAAAAATTAGAAGCTGCGGGAGCCCACACACAAAAGGTGTTATGGGCCAGTACGGGTACCAAAAACCCCGCCTACAGCGATGTAAAATATGTAGAATCTTTGATTGGACCCGACACAATCAACACACTTCCGCTGAACACCATTGATGCGTTCCGCGATCATGGAATCGCAAGGCCATCCATAGAAGAAAACATAGAAGATGCAAAAAATACTTTAGAGGTACTCAAAGAAAAGGGGATCCTCCTCAACGAGATTACCCAAAAATTAGAGGATGAAGGTATTGTGAAATTTAATAAAGCTTTTGACCAGTTGCTTCAGGCAATTGAATCAAAAAGGAAGAAAGCAGGCTGAGACCAAAGCGATCCCTACTAAATGATATTGTACTACCAGTTGCACTATCTTTGAAAATCAGCTGTTTATACTATGCGTGTTTATACACTTTTATTACCGGCTCGCGAATAATATCCGCTTGCGGCGATGCGTAGTATTGTATTACCGCTGCAATTTCTGAGGGGCTGGCCCAATGGCTATAGTCTGCGTTGGGCATGTCTTTTCGGTTTTGTGGGGTGTCTATTGTACTGGGCACTACTACCGAAGCCACTACATTTTTTCCTTTAGCCTCCACATTCATCAGTTCGGCCAGCCTGAACAACAAGGATTTAGACAGCGCATACGCGGTAACCCCCCGGGCATGAGCAAAATCATTTCCTGCTCGGGAGCCGATAAAAAAAATACGACCCTTATTTTGTGTCATCATCTGCAAGAAAACCGGCCTTGCCATGTGATAGGCAGTTTCAAAATTCAATTGGTACTGCTGATATATATCTGACGCTTTTGTTTTTTCGATAGTCCCCATTGCAAAACCGCCGGCTGTAAAAACAGCAACATCTATACGACCCCGTTTTGAAACCAGGCTACTAACGGCCTCTTCACAGGCAGCTTCATTACGCAAATCGAGTACGAGTTCCTCATAATTTTCAGAAATTGCACCTGCTTGCTGCGTTTTTTTATGTACAATCCCGATTACCTGGTAGCCGTCTTCCAGAAATTTTTTTACTACCGAACCACCTAAATTGCCCGATGCCCCTGTAATTATTACTGTTTTTTCCATGCTTGTCTTTTTTTCACTCACAATTGCCACATGTCTGTTGTAAACGCAGACAGGAGTACCCGCAACCCTAATATTTGTTTTCTCAAGAATCTCCGGGTTGCAACAATTGCTTAAGAACTGTTTCAGATTTGCCACAAACTTAAAAATTTTTTTGTTTTATTTCTTGTTTATTGTACCTTCGTAGCTATAAATAAATGCAACGCTTCGGGTTAATACTGAGGCGTTGTTATTTTTTTCTGTTATCTCAAAAGAATGTTATCATGACTATTCAATACGTAACAAAAGCCACCTTAGAGCAAATGAAGGAAGAGTTGCAGCACATGCGAGCTATTGAACGACCTGCTGCCAGTAAGGCTATAGCTGAGGCCCGCGAAAAAGGCGACCTGAAGGAAAACGCAGAGTATGATGCAGCCAAAGAAGCCCAGGGCATCCTGGAAGCAAAAATTGCTGCCATGGAAGGAGCGTTGGCCAATGCCAGAATCGTAGATGAAAGCACCATAGATACCAGCAAAGTGTCCATTTTAACTAAAGTGAAACTTACCAATCTTAATACAAAGAAGGAAGTAACCTACCAGATCGTAAGCGAAAAAGAAGCCAACCTAAAAGTGGGTAAAATTTCTGTAACCTCTCCGATCGGAAAAGGCGTTTTGGGCAAGGCCCCCGGCGATATTGCCCAGGTTCAGGCACCAGCCGGTATCATCCAGTTCAGAATTGAAGAAATATCCATTTAATTTTTTAAAAGAAAATAACAAATACCCCTCAAATTTGTTAATTAATTAGTAAATTGCCAAGTAAAAAATAATTAAGCGGCAGAATACGTGTTATTTATTGATACAACCATGTTATTGATAAAAATAAGCATGAATTTTGTAGTCTTCTTTAACCTATTGTTTTTTATATCTTATTAATTCGTGATGGAAAAGTTATTCAGATTGGCAGGTTTTACATTGATAGGCGTAGCAGCAGCAGCCGCTACAGGCGTGATTTGCGAACTAAGTCGAAGGAATAAAATCATGAAAAAATTGCTCCAGGTGTCCAACGAGGGGTACGAAACCGCCCATGATATCATCTTTCCACATAAAGAAGATGAAGAACAGCCCCAAAGTCTTAAATACGGCCCCTACATTCCCAACTACTATAGCGACGGCATATAAAAAGGTTCCCTGCTTCCGACTTGTGCACATCCAAAAGCTACCCGAACTTGTACACTAACACAGGAATCGTACTATTTTGTGAACATCTCTTGCCGGTATCTATTGGTTTTTCCTGCAAGTTTTAAAAATTAGTTTTCATAAATTGGTCCCATAAATTGGTCCCTTTATATTATTATAGCCTTATTTTCGCTCCATAATGGCTTACGCTGTAGCAATACAAGACCTTCAATTCAACTATCCCAGGCAGCCTGCTTTAATTAGCGGGATGGAGCTTTTAATACCCCAAGGCATCCGATTTGGAATTTTTGGACCCAACGGAGCAGGAAAAACCACACTGATGAACCTAATGGCCGGGATATTGCCCTATAATCAGGGTCAGATTCAGGTCATGGGATTCGACGTAAAAGCTAATAAAACATCCATCAACAAAATTATCGGTCTGGTTCCGCAAGACTTTTCTTTTTATGAAGAACTGAGCCCAGCTGAAAATATGGCCTTTTTTGGCGCCTGGTATGGTTTGACTAAAGAAATGATTCGTAAAAAAACAGAAGAACTACTATTTAAAATGGGGTTGAGCGATGTGAAAGATAAGCCTGTAAAACTGTTTTCGGGCGGCATGAAGCGACGTGTAAACCTCGCCATAGGGGTAATGAACAATCCCAAACTGCTGTTTCTTGATGAACCCACCGTTGGTGTGGACGTTCAATCTCGCAACGCGATCATCGAGTTTTTGAAAAAAATTAATGAAACGGGAACCACGCTTATCTACACCTCGCACCAGTTAAAAGAAGCAGAAGAACTTTGTGAGCAGGTAGCACTCATAGATCAGGGACGAGTGATTGCCCATGATTCGTTAAAGGAACTACTAAAACAACACCAAAAAGCCGGTCTGGAAGGATTGTTTCTGGAACTTACCGGTCGTGATTATCGCGATTAACCCAATTTTTGAAAAATATTGCCCCTTCGGCAGTTCAAAAACGGTTGGTTTTTTTTTATTTGGCAGTACGATTTCGTATTTTTATAGTAAATAGGAAATAAAAGGAAATTTTTATGTATAAACTACTCACCGGGTTCACCCTGGGCTTACTTGTTGGCGTATTATTTGCCCCAGACAAAGGGACTGCTACCCGTCAGAAAATTGCAGATAAGGGTGCAGACCTTAAAAACGATTTTGCAGATTTTATTGATAGTCTTGCAGATCGGTTTGAAAGTACCGACGAAGAAGAGGCCCTGGAACAACAGCAGGCAACCTGAGTACCCGCAAAGCGGTAAAGCATTGGCGATGGTGCGGAAATAGAATTGTAAAAGTTGAGGTTTGTAAAAATGCTCAACGGAAGTAATTCTGTTGAGCATTTGATTGTCATGCCACCATATTGCCAATGCACTGTTCGCTTAAACCGCTCCGCTTCGCTACACGCGTTTAGGCCTTATATGTTGGTAGAAGTAAATTGTCTTGATAACTAAATAATGACAAGCTGTTAAAGGCTAAAGACAGCTTATTTTGTCAGATACTTATCGTAGCTGATTTCGAACTACTTACTAAGAAAATAAAAAATTAATAAAATTGGAATTAATAAACGAATAAGCAATTCAGTTTTTGGAGGGAACAAGAGGTAAAAAGAAGTAAAAATTCTTGCTCTGAGCAGTAACCCATGTGGTCGTGTATGCTATTTATACTTATGTGTACTGTCTCTACTGTATGGGTCGTGTACGCAATCTCTACTGCATGTATTATGTGTACTACAGATACTCTATGTATTATCTATCTTGCATATATTATGTGTACTGCAGATACTCTATGGGTTGTATATGTCCCTGTTGTAGTCAGGTATTTTCCTGTTTGAGTCAAAAAAAAAACCTAGCACAAGGCTAGGTTTTTGGAGTATATGATTAATATGATCACACCATATCAATGACTACAGGAGATAATGTGTTAACTATATAGGTATAATCATAGGTAATATTAGAACATCCATTATTATAGTCTGAATAGAAAGAAGCTCATCCTATACAAAACTAATATATTTCTTGAGCACAACTAGTGTCATGTCAAGTTGAAATTGTCGGATAGAGTTTTTTTAATTTTATCCTTGCCTTATCATTAGTAAACTGCCAATTGATTTTTGCCTCCTTATTATTCCGGTCTTTTTGCCAAGCAT
>JBDHYK010000241.1:0-5216 GCA_039811305.1 Niabella sp. | reverse complement strand
GAGTTAGTTTTTGCCTCTGCCGCCGGCGGGCAGCGTAACTGCAACGGCGCTGCTTTCGCTTCTGCCTTCGTTCCTCAGGCTGCCGCGCTTCACGCGGCACCGAACCGAAAGAGGCGCCTAACGCAGTTACTGGTAAACAATTAATAGAGATGATTTTTGTGCTACTTGGCCCTCCTCGATGCTGTGTAGGGGCGTCATCCCGAACGAAGAGAGGGATCTCCTTGTTTTAAGGAGATTTCTCTTTAGGCAGAGTAAATGGCTCCAGCGACAGGGGGATTCTGGCGTAAGCCCTTATTCAAAGATGATTTGCCAAGCAGACCGCTGATAGTAATTCCCGCCGGAAATAGCTTGCGATAATTTCCGGCTGCCCTTTTTTGCTCAACTTTTTTGGGCAAACAAAAAAGTGGAAAAAGAGGGTTGCCGCAGGGAAGAATCTCCCACCTATCAGTGAGATTTCTCATTTCGCTTTGCTTCATTCGAAATGACAATCAATCCTTTATAGTTTTTGATATTGACTATAAAAATACGCTACGGGTATTCATAGAACCTGAAAGAGTTAGTTTTTGCCTCTGCCGCCGGCGGGCAGCGTAACTGCAGCGGCGCTGCTTTCGCTTCTGCCTTCGTTCCTCAGGCTGCCGCGCTTCACGCGGCACCGAACCGAAAGAGGCGCCTAAAGCAGTTACTGGTAAAAAATTAATAGAGATGATTTTTGTGCCACTTGGCCCTCCTCGATGCTGTGTAGGGGCGCATCCCGAACGAAGAGAGGGATCTTCTCCTTTATTCAGGGGATCTCTCCCTTTGGTCGAGATGACGCTCGCGATTGTTTGGATTAGGTCATCCCGAATGGAACGCAGTGAAGAGAGGGATCTTCTCCTTTATTCAGGAGACCTCTCCCTTCGGTCGAGGTGACGATTGATTATTAGAAAGTTGAACAATATGTTATACCGAACGAAGAGAGGGAACTTGTCCTTAATTCAGAAGATCTCGCCCTAAGGCGAGGTGACGTTCGCGACTGTTCGGAGTTCACATAAACAGGGGATCTAAGTAATTCGTACGGTTTTTTTAGTATTTTACCTCCCGCCACGATGAATTTCTTTTATATGGGATTCCCTGTCTGGCAACAAAGAAGGCAGGCACCGGCTAAAATCAACAAAAAATACACACATGAAGCGAGCTAAATCACAGGTATTGCACAAACTGCTTTCTGCCATCAATAAAACCATAAAGGGTGCCGATACAAGGTTGCAGGATCGGGGCCGAAGAAAATTTATCTCAAGGTCGGCCATGGCTATGGCGGGTATGGCTTTGTCTTCCGGGCTGCCTGTTTTGTCTTCCTGCCGGGTAGGAACGGGTTCAAAAAACGAACCCCATGACGATGTGCTCGATGTGGCGATTCTTGGCAGTGGCATATCGGGTTTGAACTGTGCCAATCATTTGTTGAATTCGGGCTTGAATTTTCGGGTATTTGAAGCAGATCGGCGAGCCGGAGGCCGAATTCTGACTCATTATAACGATCCGCTTGGAATAGGGGTTTATCCAGAATTTGGCGGAGATTTTATAGACTCCAACCACGAAGATATGCTGGCTCTTGCAAGAGAGTTTAATTTGGGTTTGGTGGATCTTATTGAAGAACAGGAAGAACACAAATGGATAAAAGACATTTATTTTTTTGACGGCAGAAGAATTAGTGAAAAAGAGATTATTAAAGAATTTAAAAAAATTGCTCCTAAGATTGCCCATGATGCCAAGTCATTAGGAGAAGCATACGATACAGAAGCCGCTGTAAAACTGGATCATACCCCCCTGGCCGATTATATTGAATCGTTACCCTGCGCTAAATGGCTAAAGGAGCTTTTTGTTGCCGCCTGGGTAGCGGAATACGGTTTGGATTGTTCAGAATTATCTACCCTGAATATGTTAGATATGATTGATACGGATACAGAAGAAGGTTTTTATATATTTGGAGATAGTGATGAGCGCTATCGGATAGAAGGCGGCAACACAAAAGTTATTGAAGGTTTGATTTCAAAAATAGGAGCAGACAGAATTCAATTGAATTATGAAGTACAGTCAATAGAAGAGACGGAAGAAAGTACCTATAAAATCGGGTTTAAAAATGAAAAATCAATTAAAGCAAGAGCAGTGGTTTGCACCCTCCCCTTTACCATCCTTCGAAATTTAGACCTAAAGCTAAAGAATGTATCGCCCCTAAAGCAAAAGTGCATTGATGAGCTGGGGTATGGTAAAAATACGAAACTCGTTTTAGCCTACGATGGCCAACCCTGGCGCAATAAAAAAAGCAATGCGATGGGATATCTGTTTACCAACGATATGACCAATGGCTGGGATGGAAGTGTGAACCGACAAAAAGGAAGTTCTCATGGCGCGTATGTAGCTTATTTTGGAGGGGAGTTTTCACAAAAGCTGAGCGATGAATCGTTCAAAAACGCATTGGCGCCTCCTACACACAGCTGGCGCACCGAACTACCAGAGCCCACAGTAAACGGTTTTGTAACCGAGCTGGACAGGATATTTCCTCATTCTAAAGAAAAATATTTAAACAAACATATATTCGTAAACTGGATCGAATATCCTTATGTGAAAGCAAGTTATAGTTGTTATAAAACGGGTCAATGGACCAGTATTGCCGGATTAGAAATGGAGCCTATCGGCAATTTCTTTTTTGCCGGAGAGCACTGCAGCGAACTGTTTCAGGGGTTTATGAATGGAGGGGCCGAAACCGGAAGAGTAGTAGCTCAAAGGGTAAAAGAAAAAATAGCAATCGGAGAAAATGCAGTTTCTAACGCTTAGAATCACTATAGGAACCGGGTGTAAAGAAGCGAATCAACACGATGGTTTCTTTATTTCATAAATTTACAGGATGCTGTGGTTGATTGCTGTGGAAATTGCTTCCGAAATTGTGCCAACCTCCAGTTTTTGAAAAATATTTCGTTTATGGTATTTTATAGTGTTGGGCGATAGGCAGATTCTTTGCGATATCGTTTTCATGCTGTTTCCCTGTGCTGATAGATGCAAGATTAGTTTTTCCGGCTCAGTAAGAACTTTTTCTTCGTGTTTCTGCCAGGTTTTGGATTCTTGTGAATAAACGTAGAAAAAACTTTCGCCTTTCTTTCTAAGTATGAGATTGCCAGCTTTTTTCTGAGAGGAAATGGATACCACGCACATCACAAAGCGAATGCTGCCATCAGCTTCTAAAATCAGAGGTGTAACCTTGTGGTTTATCAGTAACTCAAACTGGTTGGCCTGTATGAGATGAAAGTCGTAGGAAATACAGTAGAGCAGTCTTTCAGAAACTGTCAGATTTGAAAAGAAGGCAACCCCTGCATTATTGATTTCAAAGAGCAGTTCTAAATCTTTTTTGGGTACCTGTTTCAAGAAAAAACGGTAACCCATGGCGGTTACCCGAGATGCAGTGTGGCCACAAAGAAATAAGGGATTGTCCGACACGTATAAAAAAGTCTTTTGCAGAACGTCAATGATATAAACGCTGTTGTAAGCAGTACGCGAAAATGCATCGGATGCAAGCAAAAAACCGTTGAAAAGCGCAGTCTCGATACTCACACCAGTCAGGTTGTTTTCTTCAGGTTGAAAGAATTGGTTTATGTTCATGCGTGCCGTATAAAAAATGTTTAATAAAAACGTTGCCCGTCCCACCCTTTTGGGTAGTTTTTTTGGAAACTACCCTTTTGTGTACAGTGGGGTAGGGTTTACACACCTAACTTTGCTGTTTAAAATTAGTGAAAATTAGTTATAGAACCTGCGTTTTTCTTAAATGGTGCAGCACACGACTATCGTTTCACAAAACCTAAAACAAGCATAATGCTAAACCCCTTACACGGTGGCTGGTTCGTAGCCACCTTAAATAGTAACGAACAACCTGTGGTTAAAATGGTATGTTCTTATAAAAACAATATATCCACACTCGCAAAGGAAATACCATTTAACACCTTGAAAATAGTAATTCAAATCAATACAAAATAATCAATAATTAAATTATATAAATGATGAAAAAACTAATATTATTACTAATCGTATTATCTGGAATTTCGGTTCACGCCCTGGCCCAAACCGAAGGCCACCGAAAAACAATTTATGGCAGCTTTTTGGGCAATGCCCCACTGGGCTCTTTTAACTTTGACATGCGTTTGAAACCAGAAACCAATTTTGGCTTTGGTTTTTCGGCCGGTTTGGGGGGTTCTGCCTCCTATTTTGGGTGGAAAAGCATTACCATGGGGATACCTGTGGCCGTCAATTATTTGTTGGGGGCAGGGCACCATGCCCTCGAACTGGGCCTGGCAGGTACCCCAGAGTTTATGTTGAAAAAAACGGATTACGGCTTTGACGGTACGCCTCCTGGGGTGAAAGAAAGGTCGGTTTTATTCCATTCACACGCCAATATCGGCTATCGCTTCCAACCTTTAAAGGATAAAGGTATTATGTTTAACGCAGTATGGGCACCAGCCATTAGTTTTAAAAATGGTGGCTACAATGGATTTAATAAAAAGAGTTCTTTGTCCAATTTTGGTATTGGTCTGGGGTATAGTTTTAAATAAGCATAAGTAACACTAACTTCGATGGCGGCATTTTCCGATGCCGCCATTTTTGGCGCCTATAGGATCGTGGGAACGAAACGCCAATCTTGTTGTAACCTGATATAGCAATATACGTTGTAACTATTCATTCATAAAAAAAACACTGCGAAAATACAGCAGCCCATCCCACCCTTTTGGGTAGTTTTTTTGGAAACTACCCTTTTGTGTACAGTAGGGTATGGTTTTCTTACTTAGCTTTGTTGTATAAAGTCAGTGAAAATTTGTTGTAAGGCCTGTGGTTTCGTTAAATAGTTTCGAACGCATTCATCGTTTCATAAAACCTAAAACCAACATGATGCTCAACCTCTGTTACGGTGGGCGGCTCGTAACCACCTTAAAAAACGGGCAGGCTCAAGGCTATCATTTTTATTGTTACAATAAAATTTTAAAAAAATGAAACAATTTACAAAAACCCCAATTATATTGATTGTGCTAACCTGCACACTCTGGATTTTCGGTTGTTCAAAACTTGACAGAACTTCTTCGATGGTTGTTGACGTGTTTGTAAAAGCCATTATCGAAAACAATTCAGGTCAGGATATGCTCAACCCTGATGTAAATGGTCATTTCAATAAAGAAAACATTAAAATCATCAACTTGGTA
>JBDHYK010000240.1:0-5240 GCA_039811305.1 Niabella sp. | reverse complement strand
GGCTCTAAATGTATCAGGTATTTACTACCCACCCCCGATCTTTTTTGCTGCTCCACTACAAACCGGTCTTTTACCACAGTGAGGTGTATTTCGTGGTTGCCATGTGCCAAAGGGGAAGACGATATGGAGTATAATCGAGGGGCTAATAAGGAGGTGAGTTTGAGTACTTCAACAAACTGCTCTTTGGATTTCAGCGGATATTTTCTCAAAATATCATACAAGCTCATTCGGGTGTTGGGGATTTCTTGCCCCGTAAGCGTAGCGTATTGGCTTACAGTAGATCGTAATAGATAGGCCGTGTTTAGGTGGTAAGATAAAAGATGTTGTAATGTTCCCTTTATCTTGGGATGGTCAATTTCTGTTTCAGGATCTAATCCGCTGCAAAGGATTAAATTTTCAACAATTTCGGGTTTGTTTTTCGGTAAGATGGCCGCAACATCTCCTGGTAAATAGTGGATGGATTCATCCACTCCAATTACGATATGATGCGTTTCTTTGCTGCTGCTCCTCCCACTTAATCGGGTAGTGGAAACAACCCTGCCTTTAAAAGTGGATCGTTCAGAAGGTCTTCCTCCCGAAACTGTATTGCCTGTTGCACCTGCCATAAAGGAAACGAATTCAAAACTTCAAAGGTAGTACAATCCTGTTTTTTCAATGAAGGAGCATAAAAATACCGATCAAAGTTTTGCTTTTCAGAGAGAGTGCTGTTTGGGGGCGACAAACCCGTGGCGGTTCATTTGGAAGGGTTGTATCTTTTACATTGAGTAGGCGAGTGTCGAAATCTTCCTTCAAAATCAACGAAGTAAGCAATCCTCTTGTAATTAGATCGTATTACAGCGTATTGCTGAAGAGTTACTACTTAAACCGATAAGCCAGGCCCATATGGATGCCCAGTACCACATTTTCGACAATTCCGTTGTAAAAATAGTTATTGTAGGACTCGTTGTCTTTGTACTTGCTGTTGCCCAAAACGCCGCCAAAAGAAAAATCGTTGGTTATAACCCAGTTGGGGCTAACATTTACATTAAACCCAAAGTTTACCACCAAAGATGTAATAAGAGTCTGATATTCAAGAGTTTCTCTATATTGGTAGCTGTTATTATAGCGGGTTTGCGCATAGTCCTGAACCGATAAATTGATTTGCGGGCCTATGTGAAATTGTGTAGTACCATGATTTTTAGGATAGCTTTTTAGGCCCAATGCGGCTCCGTATGCTTTTCGGTTCCATCCTATAAAGGGCATTACAGTTGCTGCGATCCGCCCTTCAACAAACTGTTTTTCATAATGGATATAGGAAGCAAAAACAGCAGCCCGGTTCATATTATTCAAATAATCATACTCTGCATTGGGACTTCCAAAAATCAATAACCCGCTCGAAATCAGATGGGTTCCGTTATTTGATGGCAACACGTGAATTGGTCGCCCATTCAATTTATTAGATCGGGCTTTAGGGTCGAAGCGCCTGCGATAAGTACGAAACTCCTCTGTACTGCCGTTAGCGTATTTGATAAATGATATTTCTTCTTTCGGAACAATATAGGTGGGGCCGTTTAGGTTGTCGAACTTTTTATACCGGATGTCATTTTGAGTAACTTCAATGACCTTAGCGATGATGCTGTAATTTTTTTTGTCGAAAAGGGTGTCTTGTGCCTGTGATGCGCAGCAGGTAACTAAAACAAGGCTCAGAAGTAGTAATTTTTTCATTTTTGTTAATTTTATAAGCGATACCCTATACTCATGTCAAACACTGTGAATAAATTGGCGCCAGTGGGTTTCCAATAATTTGGGAGTTGGATGTTTCGGGTACTATTGCTGGTAACGAACCCAACCCGAATATTAGAACAGATGGACATTTTTTGTGAAAAATTTTGTTGCAAACGAAGCATCCCCGACAGGGAAGAAAGGACAGAATGATGCATTTTGTAAAGTTCTGTTTGGTGTACACTTTCTGTATAAGCGTCCAGCACATCGTGTTTTCCTATATGAAACATTCCCCCAAGGCCTAATCGGAATTTACCGTAATTTTTAGGGTAATAAGCCGTACCCACGCCACCACCATATTCTTTTTTGTTCATGGCCAAAAAAGTATTGAATAGCAGGCCTATATGTTCAGTTGAAAACATGCGCTCATAAAAAACATGAGCCGCAACACCTGCTTTATTTTCCTGTGAAGCAGTTAACGAGCTATAACCCACTAAAGGGGAGGTGCCCATTACCGACAGGCCGGTGCCAAACACATTGGGGCGTAAACTATTTAGTTTATTTTGTGGGTCATGGTTCCTTAGGGCTTTTTGTTCTGAGTTATTAAAATACTCGGTTGTATTGTTGTTATAACGAATCGCAACTACTCCCTTTTTATTTATTTTTTTCGGGTGGTGGCTTCCCTTCGAAAGATACAGAATATCGGTTTTTGTTACTTCTACTATTTTGCAAGGAATCATTTTTCTTCTATTCGTGAAGAGTGTATCCTGCGCCCAGCAGGGTAGCGAAGCCATCAAACACAGCCATAGTATGATTGTTTTCATTTTCATACCACTCTTTACAGTACCGGAGAAATGATGGAGGATAGTTTCTTTGGATTGGCTGCATTGCTGATATCGTATAAAATAATTCCACCTTTAATGTAGGTGATCAGCAGGTCTCCATAGGGAATCACGTCAATGAAATCTTCATCGGTGCTGATGGTTTTTATTACTTCAGGTTTTGTTTTATCGCTTATATCTATCACATTCAAGCCGGCAGTTCCCATGCACACATATAATGTGTTCTCTTTATATCCCAACCCGTGGGGTTGGCGCATTTGTAAAAAGCCAACTAATTTGGGTGTGAGAATATTTACTCCCTGAATATCGTAGATATTAAGTTGGTTTGTTGTGCCTCCGCATGTAATGTTATTACTTCTTAATGTTACAAAGGCATAGGAATCGTCAGCTACCACTGGGTCGCAGGCTCTGAAATGCTGCGCCTGGCCTTGCAGCTTAGGGTTTTTTGGGTTGCTGTTGTCATACACAAACATACCCGTTTGGGAGCCTATAAATAGTTTGTCGCGATAGGGAAAAATAGTTTCAATATTCCAACCTACGTTTTGCTTGTTCAGCAATACAGTATTGCCAGGCTGGCTGATATCATAAGTTTGCAAACTGGCACCATCTACAATGTACAAATAGTTCCCGGAAAGGGTCATCATCGCAGTAGATCCCCCGGCGCCGGATTGCTGATTGCCCATATTGGCGCCGTCTCCTTTCGCGCAACTGTTGTATGCAAGGATTACGAATGTGGTTATAACAATAAGTTTAAGATTTTTCATTCTCAGGAATTTAATAGGAACATTTTGGATTGATTAAGGTCTTTTTCTGCCAGCCTACAACGGTTCCCTTTTTTGGGTCGGGACACTCAAAAAGGCCTCTTTCGGGAGGGCGTCCAAGGCTCATATTTTTAAAATTCTGAAAAGAACCCGGCACCCTTTTTATCAAAGCAACTGAAGTGATACTATGTTGTAAGATCACCAGATCCTGAAAGTTGTTGGTATAAATGTAATCGTTTTTTACAGCAATTTCCTGGCAGCCAGCCACTTTTATAAATCCAAGTTTTTTGGGTGTAGCAGGGGTGCTGATATCGGTAAAATGAATTCCCTTGCCCGTTTCCACCTGATACAATATTGTACCCTGAACGTAGATCTTACCTCCGTTTTCGTACTCCTTAGGTGGGTTAACGGTGATCGTGTTCAACTCGGTTGCATCTCCGTAAATGGGTGCATAGCCGAGCACCTCTTCGTGCTGTCGCCAACAGGACGTAAGTAATAACAAAGAGAATATCGCAATCAGAATTTTTTCCATGTTGGTATGTATTTTGTTTTTGTTGTTACCAGAAGTTTATTTATTACCTTTCTATTACAATGATTATAAAATGAACTCTCACCAGCCGAATGCCTCTGAAGAGAGTTATGATATTTTCCGGCATCCGCTTTAAAGTAGCACATTAAAAATAGTATAATATAAATTCGGCAGCAGTACGATTTAAATAAACTGAGAAAAACATTCCATACAGCAATACTGTACCGTTCTGTCAGCGCGCTGGTTGTCGAAAGCAGTTTTCTGACCAGAAGGTTTTTCATTGAGTAATTAGTATAAATCCGGCTACCCGTTTCTTTATATAACGTAAAAAAATTCAAAAACGCAACAGTACAGTAAAAAAAGTATCAGCCCCGATAATGAATCGTTGCCCGATATTTTTCGCAAATGTATTTTCTCCTCATGGGTCAATAAAAAGCAGAGAAGCCAACACCCACTGGAATGGATGAGGTAAAACTTTAACGAAAACCTGAAGAAAAAAATAATCTCTTTAAAGCCGAAGTGGTTATGAAGACTTTCAGCGTCTATTATAAGATGATTGACGGCAGGAGCAGAAAAATCAACCAGAAACCAAAGCCACAGTAAAATAGTACAATACCCTTAAAAGGCTACGCCTAAGCTTATTTGAATGGCTTGATTTTTCCATTCATCTTTATTATCAATTTTATTAATATTATCTAAGCCTATTAAATAACGTCCTCCCAAGCGGAATCTGCTGAATTGAAGTTGAATGCCTCCTGCCAGAGAAAATTCACCGCTTTTGAATGCATCTTTCCCGTTTTGCAGAAAGTTTTTACTGGAGTTGAGTAGAATACTGTACTGAGGGCCGGCTTCAAGATGCAGAGGCCCGGCAACTTTTGCATTTAACAGAATGGGAATAGACAGGTAATTGAGCTTTGCCTTACTTTGACCCGAGCTGATAATATCGTTGTAAATGTCTTTGTAATCGTTCGACAATGTAGAGGAAGATTGGCTAAAGAGTATTTCGGGATGGAGCCCTAATCTGCCGCCAAAATTGATTTCTGCAAACCCACCTAACAGGTAGTTAAAGCTAAACTCATCCTTAAATGATTTTGCTGCTATTTTATTAATATTCGCTCCCGCTTTTACTCCAATATGAAATTGAGCGTGCGCAAAGGGTGTGTAACAAATAGCGGCTGTCAATAATACAAAACGTAAGATTTTCATGTGTAAGATTTTAGTGTGTTATTAGGGTTCGTTGTTGCAATAAAGCGTACGAATGCTTGAAATTTGTATCTAAGGTAAAAAAAATTATTGTTTTTAAATCATTTTCTTTTACTTTCGCATTACAACAAGTATTCTAAACACAAAGAATCAACAAATAAGGATAAAATGAAAGTTCAAAGAAATCTTTCCGGCCTTAGTTTT
>JBDHYK010000239.1:0-5240 GCA_039811305.1 Niabella sp. | reverse complement strand
TATTTTTATCTGAGGGGATAAAACCGTCTTCTTCGGTTATTTTACCGAGAAGTACTCCGGTTATCTTGTCAGTTCTTTTCTTGAGAGGATTGTATTTATAGGATACCTGGTATTTATAATAACCACCCTTGATATGTTTTATTTCGGTTCTGGGCTCTTTGAATTTTTGCATCCACGGAGGTAAATACATAGACAACTTAATTAGGTTGCTCAAATATATATCAAATTCTTGAACGAACCAAACAAAATCAGTTGATTATGTTCTTAGCCTATTAATAGAAGGGGTAAATAAGCGGAGTTAGGGGTTAATCCTATTTCAGACATTATATTATTTTTTTTCATTTTCAATTTCCCATTTTCAATTTCCCATTATAACAACTTCCACTAACTTTTTTATTTCCCAAGCTTGTTTCATTTTTTTATTTTTTGTTTTTTTGGGGTTTCTACTGTCGGCAATTCTTTGTTTTTCTCCATTCTATCAGGCAATTCTTTGGCGTTTAGTGGGCTAATAACCGATTTGCCTGTGCGTTGCTCCAAATTTTTTCGGGCATCTTTCGCAATTTTTGCTCCTTCTAAGGCTACGCCCTGGCTTTGGTTAAAACCTTTGGGATTTTTTGTTTTGCTGATTTCTGAGGCAGAGGCTTCGGCAAGAATGTTTAACGCCAATTCAATATTGGTCATATTATCACGCAGGTTTTCTTTTTTCAGCCCTTTAAAATTTTTGTATTGTGCAATGGATTTTCCGCTCCATTCTTTGGTCATTAAATTGGTAAGTATGGCATATTCTAAGCCTTCTTTAACATCCGCTTTTTTCCATTGGTCGGTTAGTTCTTTGCGAAATTGTATAGATTGCAAACGAGTGTTTATCCATTCTTCCGAATAGCCCAATGCCCGGTAAGCGAGCATTGCACGGTCTATGGTTAGCTCTGGGTCTTGCATTTCGTTTAGGCGGTCGTTGGCTACTTCGGCGAGCCACAATTTAAATGGCTCGGCTTTTTTGCTTGGAATGGATTGCACAATACGAAACAGTTGGCGTGGTGTGGCAGAAAGTGTTTTACGCTTTTTTCCTGTTTCGGTAAGCATTTCTACCTGGGGACAGTTTGTCCCTATGTAGTCGCCAAGTATTTCATCTCGCTTGCGTAATTTTTTTAAGTAATCGGTAGGATTAACACTATTTGTAAGCACTTCAATTACATCAACCAAAGCCAAATACCATTCTTCGGTATCGGCATTCCACACAGAACGGATTTTCTTGTTTTCAAATAATTGTATCGTGTTCATTATATCAATTCCAAAATTTCATTCATAATAGTTTGTACGGAAGCTTTCTCCATTTTTGTCAGAATTATGATTTTTAAGATTAGTTGATTTTAAGATTATTCTTGATGTAGTCTTTGTTATCAGGATGATTGACATTATACACTCTTTTAAATTCAAGGCTTTTTGCACCAAAATTTATCAGTAATCCTATAGGTAAGTTATAGGCTTGGCAGTAATTCATTGCCTGTGCTAAATGTACATCTTCCAGTTTTATTAATGCTTTTAGTTCAACCATAATATTTCCTTCTACAAAAAAATCAACCCTACGCGTACCAATATCAATGCCTTCATAAAAAATAGTCATTTCCATTTCACGCTGAAAGCCTAAACCTTGTTTCTCCATTTCGATAGCTAATGCACGCTGATAAATGACTTCTTGAAAACCATTGCCCAGTGTGTTGTGAACTTTCATTGCACAGCCAATTATTTTATGAGTTATTTCTTCGTATTTCATACTTTATTATCTTATAATTTTCGTAATCATATAATCCTTTAATCTTACAAATCTTAATTCAGACAATGAGGTTTCCAATGCTTTCCAATACTTCATTTGCTTCTTTATCTAGCACTTTCATTTCTTCTAAAATCTTGTGTGGTGAGCGAAGTTGAACCACTTCTTTTTTGTTCGGGTTTTTAACGCTTAGGTCGTAGGTGGCTTCGGTCTCCTTCGACAGGCTCAGGGGTCGTACGTCCACATTCCAAGAGTTTTCGGTTTCGGGTCCTTCGGCTGCATTTCTTCTTTGCTCAGATAATTCTACAAACTCTGCCAAGTCATTTTCGTTGAGTGCGTTGGTCTTGCCTAAATTCCTTCCCTGATTTAATTGGTAATACCAAATCTTTTTAGCCTGCCCTGAGCCTTGTTGAAGGGTCGGCTCGCCTTTTGTAAAAAACAACACAACCGTTTTAACTCCTGCACCTAAGAAAGTTCCTGCCGGCATATCCAAAACAGTGTGCAGGTTACAACTCTCCAATAAATGTTTTCGCAACGAAACCGAAGCATTGTCGGCATTGCTCAAAAAAGTGTTTTTGATTACAATACCTGCTCGTCCGCCTGCTTTTAAACTCTTGATAAAGTGCTGTAAGAATAAAGAAGCTGTTTCACTGGTTTTGATGTCGAAGTTTTGTTGCACTTCTTTTCGTTCCTTTCCGCCAAAAGGTGGATTGGCAAGAATTACGTTGTAACGGTCTTTTTCCTGAATATCTCTGATATTTTCAGTCAGCGTATTGGTGTGAATGATATTTGGGGCTTCAATGCCGTGCAAAATCATATTCATTACACCAATGATGTAAGCCAAATTCTTTTTCTCTTTTCCGTAAAATGTGCTTTCCTGTAAGGTTTTCAGGTTGGCTGTGTTTTTTTCCATGCGGTCATACATGTAAGCGTAAGCTTCGCATAAGAAACCCGCACTCCCGCAAGTTGCATCATAAATCTTTTCGCCAACTTGTGGATTCACCACTTCAATAATGGCACGAATCAAAGGTCGTGGCGTGTAATACTGTCCGCCATTGCGACCAGCATTGCCCATGTTTTTGATTTTAGTTTCATACAAGTGGCTTAGTTCGTGCTTGTCTTTAGAACTTCCGAAAGGCAGTTCGTCCGTCATTTCAATTATCTCACGAAGATTGTAGCCACTTTTTACCTTGTTTTTCAGTTCACTGAAAATCTCACCAATTTTATATTCTATGGATTTCGGGTTGTCGCTGGCTTTCTGTTTGAAACTTGCCAAGTATGGAAACAATTTCAAGTCCACAAACTGCACCAAGTCAGATCCAGTCATGGCTTTGTGGTGGTCAAATTCGACAAGCTCACCATCCACCATCTTCGTTTTGGCACTCGCCCCCTGCGAGCCCTGAGCCTGTCGAATGGGTCGAAGGGGCATTGCCCAATTAGGCCAACGGAATTGCTCGTCCAAAATGTATTGATATCCTTTCCCTTCCAAAGCGGCTTCGTCCGCTTTTTCACTTTCCAATTGGTCAAGGTAACGCAAGAACAAAACCCAGGAAGTTTGTTCAATGTAATCCAGTTCGCTGTCTGCACCAGCGTCCTTGTAAAGTATGTCGTCTATATTCTTAAAAGTCTGTTCAAACATGTTGTCTTTTTATCTCAATGTATAGTTTTCAAAGTTAATATTCTCGTTGGTGCGTTGGCAAAAAAAATGGCTTCCCGAAAGCATTCGGGATGGCCTTACTCGTTATTCGTTTGTAATATGGTCTATCTGTTGGGCACCTGTCAAAATGGGTTACTATCTGTTTAGGTTTTGGTTGTCTCGTCAATGTTCGGAGTGTCGTTTTACCATTGGCGATAACACCAAAATTGCCACACAGCCTATACGCAGATTATTCCTGTTTAGTAAGCTTTTCCGAGTTTTCGGCAAACTGCAGCTTGTCAATAAACTCCTGAATATCTCCGTTAATAAATGCATCTAAATTGTAAGAGGTGAGGTTGATGCGATGGTCGGTAACACGACCCTGGGGATAATTATAGGTTCTTATTTTTGCGCTTCTGTCGCCACTGCTTACCAAACTCTTTCGGTGTCGGGCAATTTCTTCTTCCTGTTTTCGTACCTGCTCTTCGTACAGCTTGGTACGCAACATTCCCATTGCTTTTTCCCGATTCGCCAACTGGGTTCTTTCCGTTTGACAAATAACTACCGTTCCGGTAGGAATATGGGTTAGCATCACTTTAGTTTCTACCTTATTCACATTTTGGCCACCAGCGCCTCCACTTCGTGCAGTTTCCATTTTCACCTCGCTTTCTTTCAGGTCAAAATCAATTTCATCGGCTTCTGGCATCACAGCTACTGTGGCAGCCGAGGTGTGCACCCTGCCCTGGGTTTCGGTATCCGGAACCCGCTGCACCCGGTGTACACCGCTTTCAAATTTGAGTGTGCCATACACATCATCGCCGGTTACTTCTAACTGAACCTCCTTAAATCCACCTACTGTGCCTTCGTTTTCGCTGAGGATGCTTGTCTTAAATCCGTGCCTTTCGCAGTATTTTACGTACATCCTTAACAAGTCGCCTGCAAAAAGGCTGGCCTCATCACCACCGGTACCTGCCCGAATTTCCAAAATCACATTTTTTTCGTCTTGAGGATCCTTGGGAATCAAAAGTTGCCGAATATGAGATTCGAGGGCTTCTTTTCGAGCTTCTAATTCAGGTGCTTCCAATTTTGCCATTTCGCGAAGCTCTTCATCGCTATCGCCCATAGCTTCCCTGTTGAATTCCAAATCGCTCAACAGTTTTTTATAGTCGTTATAGGCATTTACGATGGTTTCAAGGCTGCGGTACTCCTTTCCTGTAGCTGCAAACTTCTTATTATCGCTCACAATTTCGGGGTTGGTTAGCGCAATACCTAATTGATCGTACCGCGCTTTTATTGCTTCTAATTTGTCTTGCATGGATGTTATTTATTTTTAAACAACTGAAAGGGGGGCAAATGTAAACAGGAATTATGGTTTTTTTTCATTCTAAGCAGTTTTATACCCCGCTAAGCCGCATTGTACCATTTTTATTGGCTACCTTTATCCTATTATTCCTATGATATGATAAAGTGGGTGGTACCAATATTTTGTTGTGCATTGTTGATCATGAGCTTTGCAAGTTGCAAAAAACGGGCAGAAACAACTGTGGAAACCACTCAAAACTATCCCATTGGTTCTAAATTAAGCCGTATCGTCCTTTATGAGTCAGAAACAACCCAGGTGCCCATCGGTATCGTTGCCGACTATGAATACGACTCTCAGGATCGCATTCGCAAAATTAGTCGTCCGTTTTTAAAAGATGGAATCATTGACGATATCACCGCTTACGAAATCTATCTTTACAACGATGATAATCAAATAGTTGAGATTCAAAATTATAATAAAAGTCTAAAATTGGGATACCTGCTTTTGAAGAAATCCTCTTTTTTATACGA
>JBDHYK010000238.1:0-5248 GCA_039811305.1 Niabella sp. | reverse complement strand
AACACAGGAGCAGATAAAACGCATTTTTATCAGCCCGCACCAGATTGGGCGCTGGGGCTATCGGCAAATTTGCGAATCCATAGAAATAGAAAATCATCCCGATAGCATTGGAAAGTATGGTACTGGCCTTTTACCCTACGAAACAGCTCAAACAAGTCCAGAGGAGGCCATCATCACGTTCATGGCTGCCACACCAACTTGTGTGGATTGCACAATACTCGGATCAAACAAAAAGCCCTCATACTGGCCCAGGTAAATGAAACTATGTATGAAGAAAACAACACGAAATATCTTACCATCGGCATCAAACACTATAAAAAAAATTCAGCCTGCATACGGATTCGTTCTGCTACTTTCTCTTTTCTTGCAAAATAGTATCCATGCACAGGCTGATGCATTACGCCCGGTTACTGACTTACTAAACGAGCATAAAACTTCGGGTATTGAGGAAAAAATATATGTGCACACTGATAAAAATTACTACCTGACGGGAGAAATTTTATGGTTTAAAATCTATTATACAGACGCGGTTACCCTTAAACCCATTGATGTGAGCAAAATTGCCTACCTGGAGCTTTTGGATGGCAAGAATCAATCGGTGCAGGAGGTAAAAGTCGGTTTAAACAAGGGAGAAGGCACGGGATCCGTGTTTTTATCGCAAAATCTGGTTTCCGGGAACTACAAGTTGCGAGCCTATACCCATTGGATGAAAAACTTTGACGTTGATTATTTTTTTGAAAAACCGATAACCATCGTCAATTTGAACAAACTTCCGGACAGTCCCTTAACGCCAAAGGATCGGCCAATGGATATTCAATTTTTTCCCGAAGGAGGCAACCTCATTCAAGGAATCAACAACAAAATAGCGTTCAAAGGCACGGACGAGTACGGGATAGGTCTCCAGTTTTCGGGATATATTTTAGACAATAAAGATACCCTTTTTCGCTTTAGCCCACTTCATGCCGGAATGGGACATTTTTTGTTACAACCCAAAGCCGGACATCATTACAGCGCTGTAATTATTCCGCCGTCTGGTACAGTTTTTGAAAAAGAGTTACCCCCAGTTTTACCATCAGGCACTACCCTGCTTTTGTCAAGGCCCGACAGTCAATCTCTTCTAATAACCGCTTATACGAACGATCCCACTCAAAAAGAGTTGCATCTGTTGGCACACACGCGTTCGTCAGTGAAAGCAACGCTTACATCACCGGTGCAGGATGGGAAAGCTCTTTTTTATATCAGCACTACCCAATTAGGCGAGGGAATTTCGCAACTCACTGTTTTTAATAATGACAAAAAGCCAGTTTGTGAAAGACTGTTTTTTAAACGGCCGGAACAATCGCTTCAACTACGGCTGCATCCCAACCAGGCGGTTTACAATTATCGCTCAGCCGGTGATATTGAAATATCAGCCCAGGGCCTTTCCAACTCGGATATCGCCAGCCTTTCTCTAACCATCTATTCATTGGACTCTCTTCAAAAAACGGACTCGTCTGATATTCAACATTACCTCTATTTGTCTTCTGATCTGAAGGGAGTTATTGAAAACCCCGGGTATTACTTCAATGCCGGCGCCCAGGCAGCAGAAGCAGCAGACAACCTGATGCTGACCCAGGGTTGGCGCAGATTTGTTTGGGACGATATTCTCTCAGCAAAAAAACCTTCCTTCGCTTATCCACCCGAAATTAGAGGGCACCTCGTTACCGGCCAGGTGATTAACAGCCTGTCAGGAACTGCAAAATCAGGTGTAGCAACCTATCTTTCTGCTCCGGCAAGCATTACAGAATTTGGCAATTCTATTAGTGATGAAAAAGGTTTTGTGAAATATGAAATGAACAACTTTTTTGGAGGCACCAAAATTATTGCCCAAACCAATCCACTTTCAGAAGATAGCATTTACAGAGTAGAAATTTATTCCCCTTTTAGTAAAAAATATTCAGCAACAAAACTGGTTCCCTTTGCCAAACCAGTAAACAACCCTGAAACACTATTACAACAAAACATAAATATGCAGGTACAAAATATTTATGGCGGCAACAAAATGCATCAATTTTCGTACCCCTATTTTACCGATACAGCCTCGTTTTTTGTAACGCCTGATTATTTTTACAAACTTGACAATTACACTCGCTTTACTAGTATGGAAGAAGTATTACGAGAATATGTAACCCTTGTAAATGTTCGCAGAAGGAACGGCAGGGTGGAATTGCCAATTGTAGATGTTCAAAACCAACAGTACCTGCCGGGAGAACTCCTAAACCTCTTGGACGGGACACCCGTTTTTGACTTCACCCGATTTTTTGAATTTGATCCTTTAAAAATAAAATCTCTTGATGTGATTACGAACCGATATATTTCGGGGCAAATGATGTTTAGTGGTATCTTAAACTGGAAAACCTATAAACCCTCTTTAGAAAACTACAAAACCTATTCGAACACATGGGTTGCAGACTATGAAGGAATGTTGATGGAACGAGAGTTTTATACCCCGGCCTATAACATACCTGAAAACAGGAGCAGCAAAATACCCGACTACCGAAATGTTTTGCTTTGGGATCCCAATATCAAGTTGAACGGGAGCATTAGCAAGGGTATTCAATTCTTTACTTCTGACCTGCCGGGAAAATACATTGCTATCGTTGAAGGTATCTCTCTATCAGGCGTTGCAGGTAGCAGCTCCACTACTTTTGAAGTTCGGTAAAAAAACAACCAGAAATCAAAGCACAAATTAAAACAGCAAACGCGAATCTATCTTTTCGAAGCTATTGCGGAAACGGTTTGTAGGTACATTTCATCTTTAAGATAACGGCTTCTGAATTTTTAAAAATTGCCGAAACATCCGTTTGATGCGCCTGATGGCTGCACTCAATCGTTATTTGATACTGATTGCCTTTTGTAGGATCTGCCAGGGAAATAAATTTACATTGACTGGCCGCAACCATCCATAATTTTTTGTTCATCGCTTTTTCTACAAGTTCTTTTACAATCTGAATCATGCAGACCCCCGGCAGCACAGGTTGGCCCGGAAAATGACCCTCAAAAATTTTATGGTGTATGTCAATAGAAATTTCGGCTTCTATTTTTTCTTCCTGGTAGGAGAAACTGTCTGTTCTATATAGATTATCATTCAGCATGATCGTAAATTCGTTTCAGTTGAATATCAAAGTTAAAGTTATTATGGCGAACACGTATCGTTTCCGGCACCCCTCCTTTCAAGCCCTCCGAAAATGCTTCCATCACTTTCCGGGTGCGGCTGCCGCGCTCCATACGTAGTAGAGAATCGCATGCATTGTTTGTAATATAGTAATAAAAATCTTTCCCTGTTTGGTTAGCAAAATAACGTTCGTCGGGGTTTTGTCTTTTGAACTTGTAGGCGCTTAGGATGCTGTTTGTCATTTGCATCAAAATCAATTTAAAATCCTTCTGCAGAGTTTCTTTCACTGCTTTTTTATTCATCTTTTCGATGATTGAATGAACTTTAAAATCTCCGGATTTCGAAAACTCAAAGTCGAAGAATTTAAACCCCGCTTCGTTGGTAAACAATAACCGTAGGGAGCTGTCGGGCATGTGTTTGATTAGCAGAATACCGCTTAGGTGATTTCCGGCAACCTCAACGGCTGCCTGGTACAGTACCCGTTGTATTTGAGGGTGAAACTTCTGTAAACAAGCGGCATCCCCTTCTGTCCGTTGCAGGCTTTTATACGCCTTGGGGGCACAGGAGGAAAACACGCTCAAGATGAAAATAGCCGTGCTTAGTAAAGTGATCGCCGAAAAGGTTTTAAGAACCGATGGCAGGTGCCAGGGTTTCTTACAGCCAGCAGGTTGAGTTTTATTTAATGGTAAACAAAACATCGGGAAGGGCTATGTTGATTTTTTGGTTGGTGTAATTAATAGAAGTATAATCGCCAGAGGGTTCAAACATTTGTACTTGCTGCACTACAAATGAGTGTTTTTTCATAATCACGTTTACCTTATTAAACAGGTTTTTCATTTGCGATGTAACCGGTGTCATTTCAGTAAGATACGTATCGGCGTCTTCAAACACCCGAATGGAGAAATCGGTATTACTAAAAATGTTGCCGTCCATACTGTCCATCATCAATTGATTAATGCGCTGAAATGTTTTGTTGGACTTTGCAGACAGGGTATTGGTTTTGGCACCATCTTTTACCATTACTTTGCTCCCGTTGATCACCATCAGGTAAGGGTACGGTGTCGTATATTCCATGCGAACTTTACTACTTCTTTGAAAATAAAACTTACCTTTTGAGCTGAGCCGTTCCGATAGAGCTGTCAATGATTTTACCTGAGTGAAATCGGATGCGATACTATTAGTCTTCGCAGACGCAGCTATAAATTGGGTTTTAAATGACTCGGGATTCTTTACGAGAGAATACTGTCCAAAGGTAAGTTTACATACTATACCGAAAATTAAAGAAAGAAGGAATTTGTTCATCACACTATCAGGTTTTCTGGGCCGAAGGGGAATCGGATCTATACGCTTGCAAATGTAGCAACTTATCCAGGTGCACTATTTCGTAGCCTTGTTCTTTAACAAATTGTATGTAATCGGGCAGTACTTCCAAAGTTACTTGCTGGGTATCGTGAAACAGAATTACAGCGCCAGGTCGTAAGGACTGCTTCAACCGGTTCAGTAACTTCGCCCGATCTCTGGCTACCGTATCCATTGACCGCACCGACCAGCCAATGGGCTGGTACTTCATTTTCCTAAGTGCTTTTTTCACCTGAGGGTTGATTACGCCATACGGAGGCCGAAACCAATTCAGGTGTTTCCCACTTAATTGATACACCAAATCATGAGTTTCCTGCATTTCTTCAATCATACTCTTTGAGGTTTGAAGATCAAACCAGTTGCTGTGATAAAAAGAGTGATTGCCAACCAGATGCCCTTCTTCAAGGATCTGCTTGAAAATATCAGGATGCTCTTCAATATTTTCACCAATCGTGAAGAACGTAGCTTTAACACGCTGTTCTTTTAAAACGTTCAAGATTTCCGGTGTGTAGGTGGTGGAAGGGCCGTCATCGAAACTTAATGCAATCTGTTTTTTGGCAGGGTCGCCTTTAAAAAATGTTTTTACAAAAAAGTTCGACCGAATGTAAAAACTTCCATAAAACAATACAGCAGTATAAAATAAGAGCAAAGCAATAAACCAGGAAACATCAAACCCCTGATCGTACTGAACCACGATCAAAACGATCAGCAGTAGTACAAAAATAATATTGGTAT
>JBDHYK010000237.1:0-5298 GCA_039811305.1 Niabella sp. | reverse complement strand
ACATCGTTAAAAGGTGCCAGCCTCTTTTTTAGTTCGGTTTCGTAGTCTTTTGCGGTGTTTGTCTGTTTGTCTGAGATCAAATCCCATTTGTTTACTAATAATAAAAGTCCTTTTCCCTTTCGAGCTGCCAGACTGAAAATGCTTAGATCCTGTGCTGTGATCCCTTTTTCTGCGTCCAACAACAGCAGGCAAACATCCGCTTCGTCCACCGCCTTTATGGCGCGGATTACAGAATAAAACTCCAGGTCTTCATGAACTTTTGTTTTTCGCCGGATTCCTGCGGTATCAATCAATATAAACTCTTTTTGAAATAAGTTATAGTGTGTGTGTATTGTATCGCGGGTAGTTCCGGCAATATCGCTTACGATCGTCCTTTCTTGTCCTACCAGTGCATTTAATAAAGAAGATTTTCCAACATTGGGCTGCCCGATGATGGCAAATTTTGGCAGGGCTTCCTGATTTTCTACTGCTTCCGATTTTTCTTCGGTAATCAAGGCTGCAACGGCATCCAACAGTTCTCCGGTGCCACTTCCACTGGCCGATGCAATAAAAAAAATCTGTTCAAAACCCAGGCTGTAAAACTCTGTGGCTTCCAACATCCTTTCATTATTGTCCACTTTGTTTACTACCAAAAAAACAGGCTGGGTACTTTTTCGCAATACTTTGGCCATCTCATCATCAAGATCCGTCAAGCCCGTAGTTGCATCCACCAAAAACAGAATACAGTCCGCTTCCTCTACAGCAACTAATACCTGGCGGGCGATCTCGCGTTCAAATACATCGTCACTGCCCTGCACAAAACCGCCGGTATCTATTACGTTGAAGTTTTTCCCGTTCCAATCACTTACACCATACTGGCGGTCGCGGGTAACACCGCTCACATCGTCAACGATGGCTTTTCGTTGTTCTAACAGCCGATTGAAAAGCGTACTTTTTCCCACGTTGGGCCTGCCTACTATTGCTACTGTAAACCCCATTTTTTTATTAATTTTCCGTTGTTGCTAATTTTCTCTTTATCCAGTATTTGTACCGGCTACCTTTCCTGGTTGCCGGCATTCTTTTATTAATTTCCATAGCCGTATTCCCGTAATTTCAGCTCATTGTCGCGCCACCGGGGTTTCACTTTTATAAAAAGTTCCAGAAACACTTTTTGCCCAATGAAAGCTTCAATATCTTTACGGGCGGCCATTCCTAGTTTTTTCACCATCGCTCCTTTTTCACCAATCAGTATCATTTTTTGTGTTTCGCGGTGTACAATGATATCGGCAACAATTTTTACTAATGTGTCTTTTTCTTTGTACTCCCGAATACTAACGGCCGTGTGGTAGGGGATTTCATCGCTTGCCAGTTCGTAAATTTTTTCGCGAATGATCTCTCCTACAAAAAACTTCAGGGGCAAGTCGCTGATGTCATCATCTGGGAAGAACGGATCGCCCTCGGGCAAAAGCTCTAAAAGGGGCTTGATAAAACGGTCAATTTCAATGCCTTTTATTGCTGAAATTGCTGTTATGCCCTGGCAGTAGGGTTTCGATTGAAAAAATGCGACAGCATCGTTTATTTTTTGCTCATTTGCTTTGTCCGTTTTTGTAATGACCACCACGGCGGGTACTTTTAACTTCAAGGAACTGAAGATGCTGTCCGCTGCTTCCCAGGAATCGTTTACATCTGCCAGAAGCAGCGCGATGTCGGCGTCTTCCAATGCGTTTTTTACCGCTTGCATCATTTTTTCGTGAAGCTTGTATTTGGGATCAATGATGCCCGGCGTGTCGGAAAAAACAATTTGATACTCCGGTTTGCTTAAGATCGCTTTGATCCGGTGCCGGGTAGTTTGCACTTTTGGCGATACAATGGCCAGTTTTTCTCCTATAATCGCATTAAGAAGTGTGCTTTTGCCGGCATTGGGCCTTCCAAAAATATTTACAAATCCCGATTTCATTTTATGCTTTGTGCTCCTGGTTTCCTTGAGGTTTCCGAAAGTTGCGAAGATACCTAATTCAATTTCTAAGCGCAAACTTTTAAATACTCCTGCCCAGGGTTTGTATAAAACGGCCGGGCCCTTACCCGGGTAGCCTGGAATAGTCGCCGGATGCGTTTGTTGCGATTAAAAAAATAGTTACCGTCGTTTGCAACCTATAACAGTCTTTCCCTGTCATTGTTTTAGCAAGTAAAACCCCTAGTATGCACAGAAGTATTCGTTTTTCACTTTTTACGATTCTTATTATGTTTGTAGCTGTTGGCAGTTTACAGGCGCAAACGAGCCCCGAGCAGCCTAATCCTATTGAGAATCAGCGTGATATAAAAAAGAAACCTACTGATACCCCTAAAACCGCACGCGAAAAGGAAGTGGAAGAAAGTTTAGAGCGTGCTGCAGAAGCCGCGGCAAATGCAGCCGAAAAATTAAAAGTGGTGATAGAAGATAAAGCGGATAAAATTGCTAAATCGAGCAAACCTTATATCGAAAATTTTCTGATAGCCACCTCGAACTTAATTGAAAAACTATCTATTGAAATTGAAAAAGCGGTGGAAGAGAAACCTGTCAAAAGAGAAAAACAAAAATAACAGCCCCCTTTTTTATACACCAAAAGAATGTTAATGCCGGTGGTTTTCTTTTGTGCTATCGGTGCTACAGCAGCCGACTACCTCTTGTTTTGCATTTTTACCAAAGGCCGGGCTGATATAGGGGATACCTAAATTTAATCCTCTTAAAATCATCAAGCCGGCCATAATACCTACAAATACAGGAACCAGCCTGCGCATATTTTGACGTACTGCTAAGGAAATGTGCCTGCCGGCAACCATCAGCCCAAACATCAGTGGAACGGTACCGAAACCAAATGCCAACATCAGAAATCCTCCTCCCAATACAGTTCCCGTAGCAATTGCCGATGCGATGGCAAGATACACCAACCCACAAGGCAATAAACCATTTACCAACCCAATCAGGAGATAGGAATGGAGTTTTTTTTCGCTAAGCAAAAGCCTGGACAGAATTGTTTTAATGCGTTGGTTGACCCGCGCCACAAGGGGCAGGTGCAGCGACAATTTGCTGCCAAAAACAACGGCAAACAAAATGAGGCTTCCCAGAACAATAGAAAGAGCTTGCTGATAGCCGATAAGGGAAACAGAACTTCCAATAACACCGAATAATAAGCCCAATGAAAAATAAGTGAGGGCTCGCCCCAAATTGTACAGGCTGATGGCGGCAATTCTTTTAAAACGATTCGAATAGTTTAAAGGTAAAGATAACGCCAAGGGTCCGCACATACCGATGCAATGAAAACTGCCGGCAAGGCCAATGCCTAATCCTAAGAGAATGTGCGCGAACATAACGATTTGTTATTTGATGAAAACATCCCGTTCATCATAGAACTCCTTTCCGGCAGATTGCCATTGCGCCCTTACCCGGTACAAACCCCTTGTTAGTTCTGCTTCGGGTAAAGATGCCCAACCTGGTGAACCTTGCGACAGTGTAACTATTTTATCCTTTGTTTTATCGGAGGGTCTTAAAAATTCAATTCTGCCATTTTGTATTTGGGTGGCGGCTCCTGCGGGGATTTTAATAGTTATCTGGCCGTTTTCCTGGGTTACCAACACCGAGTCGTTAAACTCCTGCAAATTTCTTTTGGCATCAATCACCTGCTGATATTTCAGCTCTTTATCATAATACTGATCATCTATCATATCAATATCTTGTTGCATAGATATATAAACCATCGTCAGTATTCCAATCACAAATGTGCCAATTATTATAACGACTCTGTATCCCCAACTCATGTTAAAATTATATTTATTTGATTACAAAAAAGGTCCTAAAAATTTTGTTTTTATGGTCTGAACTTCTTTTCCGTTGCTATAGACTCCTACTATAAGATCGGTTGTTCGCTGTTTTATTTCCTTTTTGTCTATTTGAATAAAAAAATTGATATCTGTAATAGATTCTTTTCCCAGAACGGGTTCATGCGATTTGATCATTTTTATGGTTGCAGGTACATTATCCACTTTAAGCTCGTAAGGGATATCTTTATTGACCTTGTTGATGATCTTTGCAGCAAACAGATTACTCAGGCTGTCCGTTCCAACTTCCTGGTACAACATGCCTTTAACCCTGGACACGCTAAAGTCTAAACTTTCTCTCGTGATAATAAGAATCGTCATAAGAATGGTTAGCAGTACTAAGATAACGGAGTAGGCTTTCATCCTGAAATTGAAATGAAAGTTTTCTTTTTTAGCGATTTGATTTTCAGAAGCAAAGCGTATGAGACCCAAAGGTCGGTTGATTTTGGTCATAACCGCGTCGCAGGCATCAATACAGGCTGTACATCCTACACATTCCATCTGTACGCCATCTCTTATATCAATGCCCGTAGGACAAACCTGCACGCAAAGTTTACAATCAATACAATCGCCCAGATCTTGCTCTTGCCCTTTTACGATTTTGCCCCGAGGCTCCCCTCTTACATAATCGTAAGAAACCTGCATTGTATCTTTGTCAAACAGTACACTTTGCATTCTGCCGTAGGGGCAAATCGTAGTACAAACAATATCTCTTAAATACACAAAAACCAAAAAGAACAAACCCGTAAAAAACAGGAGCCCAAAAAACAGTTTCATATGTTGGGCAAAAGGCTCTTTTATTATTTTTACTACTTCGTCCCAGCCGATAATATAGGCTAAAAAAGTATGAGCTATTATAAAGGAGATAATGAAATAAATACTGTGTTTGAGTACTTTTTTAGTAATTTTATTGGAATTCCAGGGGCCTGCATCTAATTTCCTTTGTTGGGCGGGATTCCCCTCTATCCACCATTCAATGGGGCGGAACAGGAACTCTAAAAAAACCGTTTGGGGGCAGATCCATCCGCAAAATATACGCCCATAGATCACCGTAAATAGTGCGATGAAGACGATTAGAGCCACCATCGCTACGGCGAATATAAAAAAGTCGTTCGGCCAGAAAATTTTACTAAACAGAATGAACTTGCCTTCGGGGAAATTGAGCATCACAAAGGGCATTCCGTTCACCTTAATAATGGGAAGAATGAAAAACAAACCGAAATAAAACCAGGAAAGGTACTTGCGATAGTCGTAGTAGCGCCCGGAGGGTTTCAGGGCATATACCCATTTTCTTTTTCCTTCTTTTGTTGTGTTACTATGTCTGTCTCTAAAACTTTCGTATTCCTGTAGATTTGTGTCTGCGAAACTATTATGGGTACTCATTATAAAACCTTATTTTTTTGCTGAAGTATCAGCAGCAGCTTTGGCGGTACTGTCAGAGCCTTTTGCAGCGGTTGCTGTTTC